>CADCQP010000001.1 GCA_902803535.1 uncultured Bacteroidia bacterium
ACTGATAACAGATCCATCCGGAACCTACGCCGACGTCACATTCGGAGGCGGCGGGCATTCTGCCGCCATACTTTCACGCTTAAACGGCGACGGAAGGCTCATCGCCTTCGACCGTGACGCTGACGCAGTGTCCTCCTGCAGCATAAAAGACCCGCGCTTCACGCTGGTCCACAACAATTTCCGCTTCATCCACAACTATGCCCT
Organism: uncultured Bacteroidia bacterium; assembly: GCA_902803535.1. Classification (GTDB taxonomy): domain Bacteria; phylum Bacteroidota; class Bacteroidia; order Bacteroidales; family UBA932; genus Cryptobacteroides. Next base: position 205 of record CADCQP010000001.1, read on the forward strand.
GCTATATGAGGCACAGCACGGAAGCGGCAGCGGGACGCAAGGAGCGATCTTCGACGGGATCCTGGCCGACCTGGGAGTCAGTTCCCATCAGTTCGACACACCTGACAGGGGTTTCAGCTTCCGCTGGGAAGGCCCGCTCGACATGCGCATGAACGCGTCCGGGAAACGCACCGCCGCCGATGTGGTGAACGGAGAAACCCAGGAAAACCTGGAAAAGGTCTTCCGCGTCTGGGGAGAACTTCCTCAGTCTCACCGGATCGCCTCCCTGATAGTATCAGCAAGGACCAGGGAGCCCATAACCACCACCACGGCCCTTGACAAAGTACTGGAGCCCCTGACCCCGAAACTTGCCGGCCACAAGTGGCTGGCCAAGGTCTATCAGGCCCTCAGGATCGAGGTGAACCAGGAAATGCGTTCCCTGGAAAAATTCCTGGAGGGAGCTGTCCGTTCGCTCAAGGACGGTGGCCGGCTGGTAGTAATCACATACCACTCCCTCGAAGACAGGATGGTCAAGGAATTCATCCGCTCCGGGAACATCTCGGGAGAAGACCGCAAGGATGAGTTCGGCGTCCTCAGGGTCCCCCTCAAGGCGGTGAACAGGAAACCGGTAACTCCACAGGAACAGGAGATAGCATTAAACACCCGCGCCCGCAGCGCAAAGATGCGGGTCGCAGAAAGGATAATGGAGGCAGGAGAATGAGCGGGAAATTCAGGCTGAAGGACATAGGCAGCTTTGCCAGGGAACTCGGGTTATCCATCCTGAAAGGGGATTTCATGAGGAGGATCAAGGTATCCAACTACTTCATCCACATCCTCTACACATTCATCCTCTTCTTCGTCAGCATATGGCTGAGCCTTATGATGGAGAAGACCTTCGCGAAGGTTGAAAGGAACCGCGAGATCCTCAATGACATGGAGATCTACCACGCCCAGAAGACGGTGGAAGTCGCCAGCCTCAACAGGATGACCAAGATACAGGACCTCCTCCGCGAGAAGGGGTCTCAGGTTACGATGCCGGCCAAACCGGCTGTAAAGACAGTGAAGTGATGGCAAAGGGAAGGGACAGCAGGAAAACCAGGACAAACGAGACGACAGGCGCCATCGTTTACTTCATCTATCTCCTCTGCCTGCTGATTTCCTTCGCGATCATCGGCAAGATAATATACCTGCAGTTCTTCAAGAAAGAGGACCCTGAAATCGAGAGGATATTCCGGCCGCGCGGAATCCGCAACACGCTGGACCCGTCCAGGGGATCGATAATCTCATATGACGGAAGGCTCCTGGCGATGTCCACCCCGATGTACCAGATACGCATGGACTGCACGGTCCAGAAAGAAGCCTTCGCAAGGTCCTCCGACGGAGCAGAAAAAGAAAGGGAGTGGCTCTCCAAGGCCCGTGACCTCTCCAGGGAACTCGCAGCCACATTCGGCGACAAGACAGCGGACGAGTATTACTCAATGATCTACAACGGCCGCAAGAACGGCAGCAAATACCTGCGCATAGGCCCCCAGATCGACCACGAAACCCTCCAGAAAGTCAAGAAGTTCCCCCTCTTCAATGAGGGCGGCTACAGCGGCGGGATGATCGTGGTGAAAAACGACACCAGGCAGTATCCCTACGGGACGCTCGCCCGCAGGACGATCGGCTACATCAAGGACAACAGCATGTCCAACGGCAACAACCACATAGGCCTCGAAGGGAAATACGACTACGTCCTGCACGGAAAAGAAGGTGTTGAATGGCTGAAATACTCCGACAACAGGAGGCAGATCCAGAACTACGACAGCACCTTCGTAGCCCCCGAAGACGGACTGGACGTCAGGACCACCCTGAACATAGACATCCAGGATGTGGCTGACCATGCCCTGCGCAACCAGATCCAGGACAAGATGGAGATCGAGGGAGGATGCGTGGTCATCCTCGACGTCAAGACAGGTGCGGTAAGGGCTATGGTAAACCTTCTGAGGGACTCCACCAGCGGAGCACTCAACGAGAGCCTGAACATAGCCATAAGCCGGAAAGGGGAACCCGGTTCAGTCTTCAAGACCACAACCCTGATGACCTGCATCGAAGACGGCATAATCAAGAGCCTCGACGATGAGATCCCGACCAACCACGGCTACATGGCCGGATTCCCGGGCTTCGACGAGCATATCACCCAATATGAGGCGGCACACGGCGGCGCGAAGACAATCCCCATCATAGAAGGGTACAAGGTCTCTTCCAACTACATGTTCCGCTGGCTCGCAGTCCATTACTACAACGACAGGCCCAAGGAGTTCCTGGACCATCTCTACCAGTACAAGCTGGGCGAGGCATTCGACTTCGACCTGGAAGGCCTTGCCACGCCGTCGATTCCGAGTCCCGACTCACCGTGGTGGAGCAAGACGGACCTCGGGCAGGTGGCCATGGGCTACTCCGTGGCTGAGACCCCACTCCACATAGTCACCTTCTACAACGCGATAGCGAACAAAGGCAGGATGATGAAGCCCTACCTTGTAGAAGCCATTGAAGAGAACGGGATCGTAAAGGAAAAACACGGCCCGAGCGTGCTCAACGCATCCATATGCCGCCAGGCGACGGCCGACACAATACTCAGGGGACTGAAGGCCGTCGTAGAGGAAGGTACGGCAAAACGGCTCAAGTCATGCCACTGGCAGGTGGCCGGAAAGACCGGAACATCCTGGGTCGTCCTCTCCCCTTCCGAGTTGAAAGGCTCCAAGGATCCGTACTCCGACATCTACGGCAGGAAGAAAAGCCAGGCGACCTTCGTCTGCTTCTTCCCTGCGGATAAACCGAAATATACCGCCATAATCACCATATATTCAGCCCTTTCCCACGTGATCTACTACGGAGGAACCATCCCCGCCCTCGCCATGGGCGAGATCGTGGACGCGCTTTATGCCATGGAACCGGAGGCAATGCCGGACACCACGGCAAGGGCGGCGGTCCCCAGGATGCCAGCCCCGAAGCTGGCGGAGAAACCGCAGAAAGGGCAGAAGCTGCTGGTCCCGGACGTGAAAGGCTACGGGCTCAAGGATGCAGTCTATTCCATTGAGAACAGCGGCTACAGGTGCCAGTGGAGCGGCAGCGGGACCGTGCAGTCCCAAAGCCCAGCCGCAGGAAAGGAACTGGCGAAAGGACAGACAGTTACGATTGTATTGAAGTGAAAAAATGAAGCTGAGGGAAATAATAAAGGACAGCGGGGTCATCCAGGTCAGGGGCAATGAAGACCTGGAGATAACGCACATATGCTCGGACTCCCGTAAGGTAGTTCCCGGCTCGCTGTTCATCGCAGTCAAGGGACACGACCTTGACGGACAGGCCTTTATCGGCTCCGCACTGAAAGCGGGGGCGGTGGCCGTGGCATATGAAGACGACGACATATGCGCAGCGCAGGCCGCAAGCTGCCCCGGCGGGGAGGATGCGGCATATGTCAAAGTGGAGAATTCCCGCCACGGAGTGGCGATCATGGCAGCGAATTACTACGGTAATCCTTCGCATGACCTCACCCTCGTGGGAATCACCGGAACCAACGGAAAGACCACCACGGTGACCCTGCTCTACAACCTGTTCATGGGAATGGGCTACAACTGCGGTCTCCTTTCCACCATAGCGAACTACGTGGGAACCAAGCGCTACGACACCCCGAACACGACTTCCGACCCGATCACCATCAATTCCCTCCTCGCGGAGATGGTCCAGTGCGGATGCGGCTGGTGTTTCATGGAGGTAAGCTCGATAGGGATGGAGCAGGAAAGGGTCAGCGGCCTGAAATTCAAGGCCGGGATCTTCTCCAACCTGACCCATGACCACCTGGACTACCACAAGACATTCGCAGAATACCTCAGGTGCAAGAAGCTCTTCTTCGACTCCCTCCCGAAGGATGCGTTCGCGATCACCAACGCCGATGACAAGAACGGGATGACCATGGTCCAGAACACCAAGGCGGAGATTGTGACATATGCCCTTCGCAGCATGGCGGACCACAGGGGCCGTATCATAGAAGAGAGTTTCGAGGGAATGTGCATGCGCATCGACGGCAAAGAAGCGTGGACCAAGCTCATCGGGCGGCACAACGCCTACAACATACTGGCCATCTACACAACCGCCGTATGCCTGGGCACGGATCCCGACGAAGCCCTCCTTGCGATCAGCAGGCTGGATTCAGCCAAGGGCCGCCTCGAGAACCTCAGGGGTCCCAGGGGACTCTCCACAGTCATCGACTACGCCCACACCCCGGACGCGATGCAGAACGTGCTGTCCACCCTCAGGGACATAGCCCCGGAAAGGGAGCTCATATGCCTTTTCGGATGCGGAGGAGACAGGGACAGGACAAAGAGGCCTGAGATGGCCGCAGTTGCCGAAAAATACGCGGACAGGATAATAGTCACAAGCGACAACTCCCGTTCCGAAAAGACCGAAGACATATTCGAAGACATCCGTAAAGGATTCTCAGTGAAAGGACTCTCAAAAACAATATTTATAGCGGACCGAAGGGAAGCTATACGCACGGCGATTATTCTCGCACCAGAGAACTCGACGGTCCTCCTTGCCGGAAAAGGCCATGAAACCTACCAGATCCTCGGTGGGGTCAAAAGCCATTTCGACGAGAGGGAAATCGTCCAGGAAGTGTACAAAACCTTAGAAAACCAATGATCAAATGATTTACGCCCTTTTCAAATACT
>CADCQP010000002.1 GCA_902803535.1 uncultured Bacteroidia bacterium
GAGAAGACATCGGTGTTGCCGTCTGCCCAGAAGCACCAGAAAGGATCCTTGCAGTCGACGGGACGGCGGACATATGAGTGGTTCATCGGGGAGTTGGCGGTGTATTGCAAAGTCTTCTTCCACGTCTTACCGTAGTTGTGGCTTACCCATGACTCGATCTCACCTCCCTGGCCCCACCTCTGCGGACCGGCACCTGTCGGAGCGATCACTGTCCAGGTCTTTCCTTCTACCCATATGGATCCGGAATCATAGTTGTTAGTCGAGCGTGTGATCGGACGGAAGTCCCATGCTTTTCCGGTCCAGTGGGCGGTGAACCATTCCCTCGGGCCATGCTTGGGCCCGGGCTGGTGGCCGTTGGAGACCAGATAGAGTATGATGGGGTTCCCTTTCTCGTCAAAGTTGACATCCTTGATGTAGCAGTTCTGCTTGTTGTGCTCCACATCCAGGATCTTGCATGGAGAATCCTTGTCGGTGATGGGAAGATCTATCGGGGTGCCGTCCACCAGGGTCCAGTGTGCCCCGAAATCGGTGGTCTGGATGAAGTAGATGTTAGTACGGGTGTCGCAGTCCCCGTTCAAATGACGGTTGAAAGCGGTCACAAGCTTGTCGCCGTAGTGCCCGGTGATCTGGTAATGTCCCGATTTCTTTTCTCCGCCAGCCACGTCGATTATGCTTGCTATCTGCTGATAGGGACTCCAGTGTTCTCCGTCCGGCGAGGTCTGGAAGAAGAGCCTGCGGACTCCGTCATAACGCGTCTCGAAGAGGAAATGTCCCTTGCCTTCGACGTAATATGGCTGGGGATAGGCCATTATGCTTCCGCCTATTTCCTTGAATTCGGAGATGTCGAACGGGCGCACGGAGCGATAGCGGAAGCCGATACGGTGATTGCCGCGTCCGGCTACGTACACCCATAGATATCCGTCCGGGTCGATGAGCAGGGCCGGGTTGTCATGCGGGTCATTTACGGTTCCCTTGTCATAAACCACTGTCGGTTTCTGGACGAGGCCTGTCTTGTGGTCGAAACAGCTGATCATGCAGAGCAGGTGTCTCTCTTCTGCATCGGTCGTTCCTCCGAAGACGAAGAAAGTCTTGTCGACAGCCGGACTGTAGATCGCCAGGGGCCGGTGTTTCATGGTGTAGGTGCCGAAGGCCCCGACATATTTCGATCCGTATTCGCTTCTCTGCCCGAGATCGAACCATATCGGACGGAAACCATCTACTTTCGTGTTGTTGAGTGCTCCGGGGGTCTGAGCCATAAGAGCGGTTCCTAGCATGAAGGAACAAATGGTAATAAAAGACCTAAAGCTCATTGTATAGGGGTGTAAAGTGTTATCGGGTTAATAATGTACACCAAATATAATTTGTAATTTCTTTTCTCGGAAGGATTTTTGACTTTTATTTACAAAGAAATGACATTATAAACCTCTGCCTTTGACAGCAGTTTCCTGTAATCTTTAAGGTTGAACGGTGCCTTTCCGTAGAGATAATGGTTGCCGAGAGGCTTGCCGTCGCGTCCGGTATATGTGATCTTGAAGATTCCCTGGCCGTTCCTTTCCGGGATCCTGGAGAGGACTTCCCGACCGTTGGGTCCTATTTCATATTTTCCCTTGAACACTTCTTTGCCGCTCTTGACGTCCGTTACGGTGACTTCCCCGGAGACAGCTTCCCTGGTGTCGTTGACTACGACCAGGGGATAGGCTCCGTCCACAGGGTCGTTTATCAGGGCACAGACATCCTGCTGGGCATTCCTTATGAAGTAATAGGCCATCTTACGGTTGAAATACCAGTCCACTATAGCATCGGAGATGAGGGGCCATCCGTCCCTGATGTTCCACCACAGCATTCCGGTGTTGGGGCAGAACTTCCGTCCGCGGAACATCTCTATGAAATACTTCATGGCCTCGGCCTGTACGCTCTGGGAAGCGAAAATGAATGTGTCCAGGTCTTCGGGAACTTCTCCGAACACGAGCCTTACCTGATTGATCATCAGGTTGTTCCTGTCAGGGGTGTAGCCTTCCTCGCCGTAGATCCTGACTGCCTTCGTGAGCCAGTCTTCCTTCCACCGGCGCTCCTTTATGTCGCTCCACGGATAGACGCTTTCTTTGGGGAACATCCTTTCCAGGCTCTCCCGGGCCGGCATCCCGTGGTAGCCTATCTCGCTGGCGAACAGGCATTTCGCCTCAGAATAGAACGGAGCCTTGTAGTAGCCTCTCGGGCCCCAGAGATGGTCCTCAGGCATGAAGCTGGTCTTGTTGCCCATCGCATAGACCTCTTCACTATAATAAGGCGAGCTCGGGAGGTAGGGCCGCGTGGGATCGCATTCGTAGAGAACTCTTGGAATCGCTTCGCGGCTGATCACATCCCGGTTCGGATCAATCATGAAGCCTCCCAGCGACCATGTAAGGGACTGGTCGTTCTCGTTGTTCCCGGCCCAGAGAACGATAGAAGGGTGGGATCTTAGCTTGATAACAACTGCCCGGACCTCATCCATAATGGCTTTCTGGAAATCCGGATCCTGTGGATACTGGGTGCATCCCATCGCGAAATCCTGCCAGACCATCACTCCGTTCTCGTCGCACAGGTCGAAGAATGGATGGTCTTCATAGACATTCCCGCCCCAGCACCTGAGCATATTGCAGTTGAGGTCGGTCACTATGTCGAATGCCTTTTTCAGATGCTGCGGGTCCCGGCTGTGGAGGGCGTCCATCGGAGTCCAGTTGCTCCCGTGGACATAGATCGGTTCCCCATTGACTATGAAGCAGAATTTTCCGGGATTCTCTTCGGTGTTGGTCTCGGTCCTGTCGAGCTTTACAGTTCTGATACCCAGGCGTTTCCTGTTTGAATCCACTTCCTTGCCATCCTCTGTCAGGATCCTGAGTGACACATCGTACAGGGCCGGGTCGCCGTATCCGCGGGGCCACCAGAACTCCACGTCGCTGAGGTTGATCTTCTCCCTCATGGCATGGGTGTAGATCTTCTTCGAGTACCGGACCTTGTCCACTCCGTCCTTTGAGATCACAACCTCCGCCTTCATCTTTCCTTCCTGGTAGCGGACCGGGAGTGAGACTGTATATTCCAGGAAGACAGACGCCTTACCGGCTTTCAGGTCCACGCCGTTAGTGTACCAGTGGGCATCCATGATATGGACCGGAGGCTTTACCTCCAGCGACACGCTTCTCCATAGCCCCGCGCTTACCAGCCTCGGCATTATGTCCCAGCCATATGTATGCGGCGCCCTTCGGGCATATATGGACTCCGGCTGGGTGAAATTGATGCTGACAGTCGGGGGTATATGCTTCCTGCCCTCGATTACCGAGGAGCGGATGAATACTTCGAGAAGGTTGTCCCCTCCGGGGGGCGCGATGGCGGAGGTTACATCGAAATCCTGTTCAACCAGCATGTTGGAAGAGCTGCCGACGTGTGTCCCGTTCAGATAGACCTCGGCATAGCAGTCGATGCCCCCGAAATGGAGGGACAGGTCATCTTCCTCAGTATAATCCGGACTCTTGAAATGCCGGCTGTACCTCCACTGGTACCCCTCGTATTTGCGGAGGAGATAGACATTGCTTCCCAGTTCAGGCTGTTCGATGAGCCCTGCTGCGAGAAGGTCCAGCTCAACGTTCCCGGGCACTGTTGCCGGGATTGTCCGGAAGGAGATCCCATTCATGCCTTCAGGGGAAATGACCGCTGTCCTGCCCTGCTCCCAGAAATCAAGGGTCCAGGAACCATCAAGGGAGATGTTGCCGGCAAAGGCCTCCGCTGCGGATGCCATAATGATAATCCCGGCGATGATTGATTGTAAAGTGAAGTGTTTCATATGCGTTAATGCGAATATAACGTTTTTTTGTGTGGAAGAATGATTATATTCGCATATCTGGAA
>CADCQP010000003.1 GCA_902803535.1 uncultured Bacteroidia bacterium
AACTGTGACGTAACATGCACGCGGAAACCCTACGACATAGTCGAAAAGCCGGAGGAATATGAGCTCAGCGACATAGTTTACGAGAACATACGGATCAACGACCTGTCTGCCGGGACTTCCCGGTAGCCCACGGATAATCATATGTACCTCCAGGACGGGCTACTTCTTTAAAGGCCGCAATGCTATCCAGCCGAAATCCCAGCCCTCAAGCACAGGCACTTCCAGAAGCACATCGTTTCCGTCGTGCACGGGCTTGAGCCTGACATCTTTCTGGCCGCGCCTTTTCCATATGAATTCATATGCCTGGGTGTCTCCAGTACGCACCCTCAGAAGATACCCCTCCTGATCGGAGATGCTGCAGTTCATCAGGGCTATCGACCTGAGACGCCCCTCGCTGTCCGTCCTGGGAATAACCGCACTCTGGGCGAAACTCTCCAGGACGGCGGGAAGCCTGTTCCCTGAAGCCCAGTCGAATGCATGCAGCATCGCGAGCCTGGATGCCCCGTTAATGTCATCTGAATAGGATGGGACGACGGCCAGGCGTCCGCTCCCCTTCTGGTAAAGACGGATGCGCGAAACAGCCTTGGAATAATTCCCGTTCCCGAGCACCGATGCATCCTCAAGATCACCTGTAACATCGCGTACAAGAGCCTCAACCTTCAGGAAATCCGCCACCAATCCCCTGTTTTCCAGTCGTTTCCACGACGCCCTGTCAACTACGGTTCCGCCATTTGAAAGCAATGATGACAATTCTTCACCGCCCATGCTCCGGACCGCCTCTTCATCAAGCATCCTCACGAAAGGCTTCTCTGCCTCCGGAGCGAACGGGAAGCCGAGGGGTACAAGCGGGAACGCCTGCTCTCCGGCCTTCGTAACAGACCAGGCCCAGGGATCCTCGCCCGGTTCGACATCCCTGCAGACGAAAGAGGGGCTTATGTACGGATCGATCCCGGCGGGATATGTCCCCTTGTTGAAAGAAGCGTACTCCCGGGCAAAAGGCTTCCACAAGGACAGCGCCTTGAAATAATTGTCCGCGTACCAGGACAGAGGCTCATTCGCAGCGCATATGATCGCATAACTCATCTGGGTCGCCCCCATTGAGAGATAGTACATCGTCTCGACGCATATAGACTTGGGCGATTTCCCGGTAGCCTTGTGCTCGTATCCTTCGATCTCCGGGGCGATTTCTGTGATCCTGGGGTCAAGCCGACGTATCTGCCGCGCTATTCCCATGCCCTTCTTGATCATCCCGCGAGGCTCATGGTCATTGTAAAAACCGTGGCCCGGACGGGAGACCGGGGTGAGCCCTGTCTCTTCCTCCATGGCCTTGAAAATAGGATTCCAGTCCCAGCCTTCCATGAGTTTGTGATGGAAATTGGCATGCTGCAGGCCCATCCGGGTCTGCGGCGACACCTTGTGGACACCGCGGGCGACGGCTCTCGCAATCCCGGCCAGGCTTTCCTGGCAGAAAGCGATCCATTCCTTCCGCAGGATGCCTCCGTCCTTGTTGGACTTGAGGGCCTCGACAAGGGAGGTGCGGGTAAAGGAATGCTTGTATCCTTCATTGAAAAGGCCGATGCAAAGATCGCAGAAACAGCCTTCAGTTGCAGGCGGGTGCTGGGTGATCCTCAGGTCATCGTCAATGTAGAGACTGTGCGGTTTAGATGCCCCTGCATATGCCATGGCCGTCTTTTCCATATACGCAAGATACTCAGGCTGCCTGGGGCAATTGACAGACACGCAGACGCTTCCGTCAGGCCCCACCATGGTCCCCCAGTGGATCGTAGAGTCTTTGACAGGCCCGTTATATGACCCCACTATCACCCCGTCGCCATGCCCGAGGAAAACTGCCTGAGCCGAAGGGATGATACCCGCGTCACGGAATTTCCGGGCAGCTTCACCGGCAGCTTTTACGTGTGGGGCATGCCATCCGGCAGCATGGCCCATGGGCTCGTTGTAGCATAGCCACACCTCGTCGCAGAAGTCGTATTTTTTCAAGGAGGCTATGAGCTGGTCCGTCAGTTCAGGGATGTCATGGTGCGCCGGCCACAGCCGGACCATCATCCGGAAACCGTCATCCTGGGTGGGTTCAGCAGCATTCCTGCTTCCCGGGGAGCATCCCACCGTCAGCAGTCCCAAGGAAGCGAGGACCAGCAGCAAGGCTAACCTGGATAATTTCATATGCTTACGTGGAAAGGCCTACTTCATTCTGACGAGTTCGTACGCGCGGCTCCCGAGACCTATCTTCTCTCCGTGGATGAGCTGTGTCTCCCACTCCGACTCTGGGGTAGTATTCTTGAAATGGTCGTGATGGTCGACAAAGCCGTCGGCATGCATATGGTCTCCGAGCACGGAATTCCGCAGCGGCTCGGCCTTCAGGCAGGCATCGGCGCAGGCCTGGTCCAGGGCGACAGGATCATATGACGCGAACATCCCGATGTTGGGGAGGATGGGAGCGTCGTTCTCTGAATGGCAGTCGCAATAGGGCGAGACATCGACTATGAGGGAAAGATGGAAATTGTCCCTCCCGCTGACCACGGCCTTGGTGTACTCCGCCATCTTGGCGTTCAGGATCGATATCGCCTGGTCCTGGGCAAAGTCAATCGCGTCGAAGTTACATGCTCCGAGGCAGCGGCCGCATCCGACGCAATTGTCGTAATTGACCGTCATCTTGCGGGCCTGCCCGTCAAACTCGAGGCCTCCGTTGGCGCATTCACGCTGGCACCTGCGGCATCCGCGGCACAGGGAAGGATCGATAACCGGCTTGCCGTTCGAATGCTGGTCGGTCTTTCCGGCACGCGAACCGCAGCCCATTCCGATGTTCTTGATGGTGCCGCCGAATCCGGTCATCTCATGGCCTTTGAAATGGGTAAGGCTGATGAAGACGTCGGCATCCATTATGGCGCGTCCTATCCTTGCCTCCTTGGAGTAAACGGCACCCTCGACGGGGACGGCGATGTCATCTGTCCCCTTGAGTCCGTCGCCGATAATCACCGGGCATCCCACCGAAAGAGGGGTGAAACCGTTCTTCCAGGCGCACTCCAGGTGCTCCAGGGCATTCTTCCGCATTCCGGGATACATTGTGTTGCAGTCGGTCAGGAAGGGCTTGCCGCCCAGCTCCTTGACCAGGTCGACTATCGCGGCTGCATAGTTGGGACGGAGGTAGCTTATGTTCCCATATTCCCCGAAATGCATCTTGAT
>CADCQP010000004.1 GCA_902803535.1 uncultured Bacteroidia bacterium
GTCCAGCTGCGGGTAGTGGGTCATGCCGTACTGTATCGTCCTCCGGATGATGACGTCCCCGTCTATCAGCCTGTCGGCTTCGGCGATTATCCTGCCGTAGATGCTTCTGGGAGCATGCTTTGAGGATGCGCGGTGGTCTTCCGCCGCCTGCGCTATGGTTTCTATCTGCTCCGGGGTAAACCACCTGGGAAGGCAGGGGTCCTCGCGGATAATCTTCCCTGAGTAGGTTTCGTGGCTTTCGCGGCCGTATTCCAGCCCTGTGTCATGGAAGGCCGCCGCTGCGTAAACCATGTCAGGGTTGACGTCATAGTGGCGGCAGAGGTCCAGGGCGCCGGCGATCACTGCCCGTGCGTGGTTCTCCCTGTGTCCGGGGTCAAAGTTGCGGTAGCGGGGAATAACCTCGCTTTCAATATAGTGCCTTAGATCCTGCGAAATGTCCATCATTACAAAAATAACGAAAGAAAACGGAATATTTACCTATCTTTGTAACGTTATGTCGGATGATTTAGGTGAGATACTTGCGTGGCTGGATGTGGCCAGGGATGATGACGAGTTAGTCTCAGCCCTGCAGGGAGCTACCGCCGAACTCCTCCTCCGTTATGCCATTAAGGTTGACGGATTGACTATATATCCCCTCGAGCTGGAAAGCTATTATTGGAGAAAGGACCTTTTCGAGGATCCGTATGTCCGCCTCAATCCATTGCAGCAGAAGAGGTTCGGACATTTCTTCATTCACCGTAGCGGCCGCCAGGCCGATTCTCCGTACAACCGCGGCCTGCGTGCCTGTGCCTCCATAGTCCTCTCCGACACGGATGATTATTACTATTCCGTCCTCATCCGCAGTGCGGTTTTCAGTGACGGGACTGCATGTTTCGGCCCTAACAATGTGCTGAGGCATATGCTTTCATGCCTTGAGGTTCCTCAGGAGCGTGAGGATGAGTTCTGCCGCGTCCTGGAATCGCGCAGCGTGCTTTTCGACCTGGAGTTGGCATCCGCCATCAGCGGGGACCTCTTCGCCACACAGATCGCCACCCAGCTCGATCCGCGTAAAAAGACCCCCCTGGTCTTCGCCGGAAGGGTTGGACTGGGGGGTAAGGATCCGCGTTTTGGGAATATGCTCCTGCGGGCTGTGGTCGGTCCGCTGGACAAGGAGCACCCTTACAAGGACAAGAGGGCGCTCCTGGCCAGGGTCAGACTTTCAAGAAAATCTTCTTCTTGTAGAGGAAATAAAGCAGCAGCCAGCAGACGAGGACGAAAGTCGCGCTGAGCAGTACTGAACCCCACGGTTTCGGGAGCAGTTCTGACAGGCCCTTGAAGAAGAAGCGGTTGATCCCTCTCATGTCAACAATCCTCTGCACCATGTAGATGGTGATTGAGTTCATTCCGACAACGGTGAAGACCGGGGTCCATTTCTTCCATCCCTTGACATCCACGATCCAGTAGAAGATGGCGAACATCGCGAGAGAGTAGGCTCCTACGACCAGGACGAAGGTGCTGGACCAGAGGGCCTTGTTGATCGGGTAGACCAGGCTCCAGAGGAGTCCGGCGGCCAGCATTGCAGCCGCTGCGCCGAACATGACCAGGGTCTTCTTGTTCCCGGAGGCCTTTCCTTCGCGGATGTACTCTCCGGTGAAGATTCCAAGCATCGCGGTGACAGCTCCGGTGAGATGCCCGATAATGCCCTCTGGCTCATATACTTCGTTGTACATATGTCCCTTCATGAGCATGCGGTCGAGCCACACGCACCAGTTGCCTTCCTTGCTGAACGGGCTGGCCCCTGCGGGTGCATCAGGGGCAATCAGGAATGCATTGATGAGCCAGTATCCTATCAGGATGGCGACGCATATCCATATGCGGGTGTTGCGCTTGCAGTAGATGTAGAGGATTGCTGCGATCATCCATGACAGGCCGATCCTGCCGAGGACGCTCATCCAGCGCAGTGAACTGAACTTCAGATTGAAGAACCCGTTGTACACCAGGCCGAAGAAAAACAGCACCAGTCCGCGGATAATTGCCTTTTTGGTTATCTGGGACCTGGTCATTCCTTTCGATACGCTCTTGGAGTAGGAGAACGGGAATGAGAGTCCGGTAATGAAGAGGAAAAGGGGGAAGATGGTGTCATGGTGCCTCAGGCCGTCCCATGTGACATGGGTCATCTGGGTCGCCAGCCAGCTCTTGTCCCCGTCCGGAAACAGGGCGCATATGCTCGTGATGAGACCTGCGAGCCCCATTATGAAGAACATGTCGAATCCCCTGAGGGCGTCTATCGAGACGACCCTTCCTGATGTGTTGTCGTTTGCCATGGTTATCTGATGGGTTTGAGAAGCAGTGTGAAACTCTTTTCGGTGCAATGGACGCGGTACTTGGGCAGGGCCTCGGCATTGGCGCTCCAGCTGTTGACTCCGCCAACTCCTGCCTGCTCCAGGTCGACGCAGAGTTCAGTAATCCCTGAGTCGGGGATCTGCGGGGAATGCCTCTGCTCCTTGGCAGTGCCGTCATCCAGGGACTCAATAGTCTTGTGGAGGGCACCTGCGCTGAAGAGTCCCTCGGAGGTGATCCTCAGTCCCGCTCCCTTGGAGTTGGTCTGTTCCCACCAGCGGATGTCTGACTTGGTGCCGCTTTCCTGCGGGCGGATGTAGGGATAATAAGCCTCGTCGGCGGTAACTTCCCATATGCCTGCGTTCTGGGACACCTTCCTGTCGACATAGTTCTCGATGGGGCCGCGTCCGTAGAAGCGGCTCCTGTCGATGCTTTCGGGCATCTGGAACTTGAGGCCGTAACGGAACATCTCGGGCATCTTTTCGGTAGGTGCGAAATCCTCTGTCACGAGGACTGAACCGTCCTTTGCAATCTTGTAAGTCAGTGTAAGCGCGGCCTTTACATCTGGCATGTCATATGTCGCGGTCACGATTGCGTTGTCGCCTTCAACTTTCGAATCAAGGGACTTGAGGTTGAGCTGCGGGTCTTTCCACACTCCCATCTTCTTGGGAAGTCCGGCTCCCATGTCATTGTCAGTTACCGCCCTCCAGAAGTTGGGCTTTACTGAAGTACCCTTGGCGATGAGTTCGTTCCTGCGGTACTTCCACCCGCTCAGCAGGCCGTCCGTCTTGCCGAATTCCATGGTGAATCCACGGCCCTTGACTGTAAGGGAAGCGCTGTTCTCTCGGATCCTGAGCCTGCCGCGTCCGTTTGCGGCGGCGAATGCGGCGGAGGCTTTTTCCTTCTTGCCTTCACGTACGGTCAGCTGGCGGTAGGACACCTGCTCGCCGGCTTTCATGAGGGGCTCGTCGGCCTTAAGGACGAATGAAAGGTTGAGGAGGACTTCCGAATCCGGGCTAACACCATCAAGGCTGTAGGGGACAGTTACTTCCACGGTTCCCTGGGGTGCGATGGCGGGCACGTCGACAGTGCCGTCCTGGACGGGTTCTCCGTCCGCGAGGAGCTTCCACTGAAGCTTGGCATAGTCCATGGTGCGGAAGAAGTTCTCGTTGAATACGGAAACCTTTCCGGCGCCTAGGTTAGCGGCTTCAGCCCATATGTCCTGATAGAAGTAGCCTACTTCGTAGAAGTGCGGGTTCGGGACGCGGTCGGGGCTGATAAGGCCGTTGCAGTTGAAGTTGTTGTCGGAGGGGTCATATGTGTTGTAATCTCCTCCGTAGGTGTAGATTTCCGTGCCGGTGGAGTCCTTCCCGTGAAGGGCCTGGTCCACGTAGTCCCAGATGAAACCGCCCTGGAGCTTGGGGTACTTGCGGATCAGTTCCCAGTACTCCTTGAATCCGCCGCCTGAGTTGCCCATCGTGTGGTTGTACTCGCACTGGATCAGAGGCTTGTCATCCTCTTTCGCAGTGCTGAGGGCGTACTGTTCGCAACGGTCGTGCGGGAGGTACATCGGGCAGTATATGTCAGTGTCCGCCTTCTTCTTGCCCTGTTCCCACTGGATCGGCCTGGAGGGGTCGGTCTTGCGGATCCACTTGTAGGTGTTCTCGAAGTTGGGGCCGTCAAC
>CADCQP010000005.1 GCA_902803535.1 uncultured Bacteroidia bacterium
CTCTGGGTGGGCAGGATGTCAAAGCCCGCGCTCTCCATCTTCTCACGGAAGTACTTGACGTTGGCCTGCTGGCGGTCATGCAGTTCATCACCCTCCTTCAGGATCTTGAACATCTCTATGGCAGCAGCGACGATCATCGGCGGCAGAGAGTTCGAGAAGAGGTAGGGCCTCGACCTCTGGCGGAGCATGTCGATTATTTCCTTGCGGCCGGTCGTGAAACCGCCTACTGCACCTCCGAAAGCCTTGCCGAGGGTGCCCGTGTGGATGTCGATACGGTCATAGCAGTCGAAGAGCTCGCCCACCCCGTGACCGGTCTTTCCGACCACTCCGGCGGAATGGCTCTCATCCACCATCACCAGCGCATTGTATTCCTCTGCCAGTTCGCAGATCCTGTCCATAGGGGCCACGTTCCCGTCCATGGAGAACACTCCGTCAGTACATATGATCCTGAACCTCTGCGCCTGCGACTCTTTCAGGCAGCGCTCCAGGTCCTCCATGTCCGCATTGGCGTAACGGTAACGGACAGCCTTGCAGAGCCTGACGCCGTCTATGATGGAGGCATGGTTGAGCGCATCGGATATGATTGCGTCATCCTTTGTCAGAAGAGGTTCGAAGACTCCCCCGTTGGCGTCGAAGCAGGAAGCATAAAGGATGGTGTCCTCGGTGTGGAAATACTCCGATATGGCAGCTTCGAGCTCGCGGTGCAGGTCCTGCGTCCCGCATATGAAACGGACTGAAGACATTCCGAAACCGCGCTCGTCCATGGCCTTCTTGGCGGCTGCGATAAGCCTGGGTGAATCCGCCAGTCCGAGATAGTTGTTGGCGCAGAAATTCAGCGCCTGGGCGCCGCCCTCCAAAGTAATCTTCGAAGACTGCGGAGAAGCTATGTTCCTCTCTGCCTTCCAAAGTCCTGCATCCCTGATGGCCTGAAGTTCTTGCTGCAAATGTTCCTGGAATTTCCCGTACATGTCCGTAAATATTTAATTATTAACAATATTGTTCTAACTCTTACAAATTTAATCAATTTGTGCTTCAATTGCACATTTTTTCGGAAAAATGTAACTTTGCAGACGTGAGATTGTAAGACCGGTAAAATGAAGAACGTACTCGTGATCGGATCGACCGGACAGATCGGTTCGGAACTGACAATGAAGCTCCGCTCGCACTGCAGCGGAAACGTAGTGGCAGGATACATCGAAGGGGCGGAACCCAAAGGGGCCCTGCTCGAAAGCGGACCGGCGGAACTGTGCAACGTCCTCGACGGACAGGCCATAGAAAACATAGTCCGCAAGTACGATATCGACACCATCTACAACCTCGCCGCCTTGCTTTCCGCCGTTGCCGAGAGGAAGCCGCTGCTTGCCTGGAAAATCCAGATCGACGGCCTCCTGAACATCCTGGAAGTAGCCCGCGAACACCATGCAGCCGTCTTCACCCCGAGTTCGATAGGAAGCTTCGGACCTGACACGCCTCACGTCAACACCCCGCAGGACACAGTCCAGAGGCCGCGCTCCATGTACGGATGCTCCAAGGTGGCGACCGAACTCCTGAGCGACTATTACTTCCACAAATACGGAGTGGACACCCGCTCGGTACGTTTCCCGGGACTGATCTCCAACGTCACCCTGCCCGGAGGCGGCACCACCGACTACGCGGTAGAGATATTCTACGCAGCCGTCAAGGGAGAGACGTTCATATGCCCTATCGCCGCAGGCACTTTCATGGACATGATGTACATGCCCGACGCCCTGCGCGCCGCCGTGGAGATCATGGAAGCCGACCCCTCGAAACTCATCCACCGCAATTCATTCAACATTGCAGCGATGAGCTTCGACCCGGAAATCATATATCACAAGATCCAGGAGTACTACCCTGACTTCAGGATGACATATGACGTGGATCCGGTGCGCCAGAGGATAGCCGACTCATGGCCTGACAACATGGACGACACATGTGCCCGGAACGAATGGGGCTGGCACCCGGAGATCGGCCTCGACGAGATGTGCCGGGACATGATCGAATCCCTTAAAGCCAAATTTCATATTTAGAGTTTTTTTCATAATTTTGGGAAAACAATACCCATAATTATGGAACTGACTCTTTTCTCAAAATGCGTTTTCGAGTTCATAGGTACCATGGTACTGGTCCTTCTCGGAGACGGAGTGTGCGCTGCATGCAGCCTTAAAGGAACAAAGGCACACGGTGCCGGATGGATAGTGATAACCCTTGCGTGGGGATTCGCCGTGATGGCCGGAGTGCTGATAGCCGGTCCCTATTCCGGAGCCCACCTCAACCCCGCCGTGTCCCTCGGACTTGCCCTCGCGGGCAGTTTCCCCTGGTCCGACGTCATTCCATATGTAATCGCCCAGATGCTGGGCGGAGTCCTGGGCGGCGTACTGGTCTATGCCTTCTACGTGGACCATTTCGCAGCCACCTGCGACGAACCTGACACCATGCTCGGCGTGTTCTGCACAGCCCCTGCGATCAGGCACACGACCGTGAACTTCTTCTCTGAATTCATAGCGACCTTCCTGCTGGTCTTCCTGATCCTGGCGATCGGGACATCCGGGAACACCCCGATGGCAGCCGGAGCACCTGCCGGACTCGGCGCCGTGGGAGCCTTCCCCGTAACTGCCGTGATCATGTCGCTGGGCATGTCGCTCGGAGCCACCACAGGATACGCCATGAACCCCGCCAGGGACCTCTCCCCGCGTATCGCACACGCCATCCTTCCCATCAAGGGAAAGCGCGACAGCGACTGGGGCTACAGCTGGGTCCCCGTACTGGGCCCGCTTGCCGGCGCATGCCTCGCCGCAGCCCTTTACATCATAGTTTACTAAGACATCCCCTGACATATGTCCAAGAACCTGAACCTGCCTGAGAACGCACAGAGGGAGCTGCGTCCGGGCGAGAAATACGAACCGCTCCTCTCCCCGGACAAGACCTTCAAGGAAGTAACCCCCTACTCGGTGGCCATGGGCCTGCTGATGGTGATCCTGTTCTCGGCTGCCGCCGCCTACCTCGGCCTGAAAGTCGGACAGGTCTTCGAAGCTGCAATCCCGATAGCGATCATAGCCGTCGGTGTCACCGGCGCCCTCGGCAAGAAAGACGGACTGAGCCAGAACGTCATCATCCAGTCAATCGGAGGCTGCTCCGGAGCCGTGGTGGCAGGAGCCATATTCACGCTTCCCGCAATCTACATCCTCGGAGTCGAAGTGGACTTCTGGAAGATGTTCCTTTCCTCCCTGCTGGGCGGAGTGCTCGGGATCCTCTTCCTGATCCCGTTCCGGAAGTATTTCGTGAAGGAGATGCACGGAAAGTACCCCTTCCCTGAAGCCACCGCCACCACCCAGGTGCTCGTCACCGGAGAAGGCGGAGGCAGCGGAGCCAAGACACTCCTTGTCAGCGGCCTGATCGGCGGTCTTTACGACTTTGCAGTCAGCACCTTCGGCACCTGGAGCGAGACCCTCTCGACCACGGTGATGGGCTGGGGACAGGCCCTGGCAGACAAGGCCAAGCTGGTAGTCAAGCTCAACACCGGTGCTGCCGTCCTGGGCCTTGGCTACATCATCGGCCTCAAATATGCCTTCATCATATGCTGCGGATCCTTCCTCGTGTGGTTCGTCATACTTCCCCTTATGAACGCGCTCTGGGGCGGACAGGTGATCGACCTGATGAACACGGGCCTGACCCAGACGATAGGCCAGATGTCCCCCGACGAAATCTTCCGCACATATGCCAGGCACATCGGTATCGGAGGCATCGCCACCGCCGGTATCATAGGCATTATCAAGTCCTTCAGAGTCATCAAGTCGGCTGTCAGGCTGGCCGGGCAGGAGTTCTCCAAAAAGGGCGGCGGAACCGCGGAAAAGCCCCTCCGCACCGATGAAGACCTCCCGATGCGCACCATAGTCTTCGGAATCATCCTGACTCTGCTCGTGATCTTCGCCTATTTCGCTTTCGGAGGCGTAGTGAACAACATATGGCAGGCCCTGATCGCCCTTGTGATAGTTGCGGTCATATCCTTCCTGTTCACCACTGTGGCTGCGAACGCGATAGCCATAGTCGGCACCAACCCGGTCAGCGGAATGACCCTGATGACCCTGATCATAGCTTCCCTGGTACTGGTGGCCGCCGGCCTGAAAGGGAACACCGGAATGGCAGCGGCGCTTATCATAGGCGGAGTCGTCTGCACGGCACTCTCCGTGGCCGGATCCTTCATCACCGACCTTAAGATCGGCTACTGGATCGGTTCCACCCCCGTCAGGCAGGAAGGATGGAAATTCCTCGGCACCGCCGTCGCATCCGTGACAGTCTGCGGAGTCATGCTCGTACTCAACAAGACATATGGCTTTACGGGAGACAACGCCCTCGTGGCCCCGCAGGCCAATGCCATGGCGGCTGTCATACAGCCTATGATGAACGGCGGAGGCGCCCCGTGGCTCCTCTACGGCATAGGCGCGGTTATCGCGATAGTACTGACGGCTTTCAAGGTGCCCGCACTGCCCTTCGCCCTGGGAATGTTCATCCCCCTGGACCTCAACCTCCCGCTGCTGGTCGGCGGCGCAGTCGCATGGTTCGTGGGCTCACGCTCCAAGGACGCCGAGGTCAACCGCAAGCGCAGTGAAAAGGGCACCCTGCTCGCATCCGGATTCATCGCCGGCGGCGCCCTCATGGGGGTCGTCAGCGCGATCCTCAAGTTCGCGGACGTGGACCTCTTCCTCACCTCATGGAACAGCCGCTTCGGCGAGGCGGTCTCCATAATACCATATGTCCTGCTCATCCTGTGGATGATCCGCGCATCTATGAAAATATCTGACAAACAATAAGAAAGACACATGGAAAACATCCTCGACAGATTCCTCAGGTACGTATCGGTCGATACACAGTCCAATGAAGAAAGCGAAAGCCAGCCTTCGACCGCGAAGCAGCTGGACCTCCTGAAGATGCTCTGCAAAGAACTCCAGGACATGGGAGTGGAAGCGACTCTCGACCAGTGGGGTTACGTAATGGGAAAGATCCCCTCCAACGCAGGGGACGGAATCCCGGCAATCGGGTTCATCGCTCATGTGGACACAGCTCCCGACGCCTCCGGCAAGGACGTCAAACCGCAGATCGTCAAGGACTACGACGGCGGTGACATTCCCCTGCCGGGAGCACCTGGCCTCAGCCTGAAACCCTCGGAATTCCCCGAATTGCTTAATTATAAAGGACAGGACATCATCACCACCGACGGCACTACCCTCCTGGGGGCAGACGACAAGGCCGGGGTCGCGGAGATAATGGACGCCGTCCAGTACATCATGGCCCATCCCGAATTCAAGCACGGTCCCATATGCATCGGATTCACCCCCGACGAGGAGATCGGACGAGGAGTCGTCAAGTTCGACGTAGCGAAATTCGGGGCCGACTTCGCCTACACCATGGACGGCGGCGAAATCGGGGAACTGGAATTCGAAAACTTCAACGCAGCATCGGCCAGGATCCGCATCCAGGGACGCAATGTGCACCCGGGCTATGCCAAGGACAAGATGAAGAATGCGATCCTTATCGCCATGGAGTTCAACTCCCTCCTCCCGGTCCAGCAGAGGCCGGAGTTCACCAGCGGCTACGAAGGCTTCAACCACATCATTGCCATCAAGGGATCGGTTGAAGAAGCGGAGATCACCTACATAATCCGCGACCACGACCGCGAAAAGTTCGAGCAGAAGAAAGCCTTCATCCAGAAATGCGCCGGCTTCATCAACGGGAAATACGGGGAAGGCACAGTCACCGCAGTGGTCAAAGACCAATATTATAATATGCGCGAACAGGTCCTCCCGCATATGGACATAGTCGAAAAGGCGATGAAGGCCATGGAGATGGCCGGAATCAAGCCCAAGGTACAGCCCATACGCGGCGGCACCGACGGGGCGAACCTCAGCTTCAAGGGGCTCCCCTGCCCGAACATATTCGCCGGAGGCCTCAATTTCCACGGACGGCTCGAGTACCTCCCCGTCCCCTCATTGTTGAAGGCGTCCGAAGTGATAATCAACATCATATCCCTTTTCGCATAAAAACACAGACATATGTCCGGAACCAATTTCTATGACAAGACCGGTCTTCCGAAAGCCCTTACGTGGGGCTATCTGGGAGTCCTGATATTCATGATGGGAGACGGCCTCGAGCAGACATGGCTGAGCCGGTACATCACCGGGGAGGGCTTCAACGCTGCGACCCTGTTCTCCATATATGGAATCACCGTGGCCATATCCTCCTGGCTCTCCGGAGTCATCGCCGAGACCTTCGGGGTGAAGCGCACGATGCTTGCGGGCTTTTTCCTCTACCTGGTCGGCATCGCTGGATTCGCGGGGATAGGGATGGCCCGCATGAGCTGGCCCGTCCTGCTGCTTACATATGCCATAAAAGGTCTGGGCTATCCCCTGTTCGCCTACACCTTCATGGTCTGGATCACCTACCGGGTCGAGAAACAGAAACTAAGCTCGGCCCAGGGTTGGTTCTGGTTCGTATTCACCGGAGGCCTCAACGTGCTCGGTGCCTATTATGGCGTGTGGGCCGTGCGGCACTTCGGTGTCATTCCCACCTTGTGGACAGCACTCGTGTTCGCAATCATAGGCCTGCTGTTCGCCCTGGTGGTCAACAAGAGCGACGAGACCAACCTCTTCGCCGACCCTGACGCTCCCAAGACCAACAAGATCGCCGGACTCTTCCGAGGACTGGGAATCATGGGACGTGAGCCCAAAGTGCTCATGGGAGGTATCGTGAGGGTCATCAACACCACCTCACAGTTTGCATTCGTGGTGTTCATGCCCCTTTACATGGCGACTTTC
>CADCQP010000006.1 GCA_902803535.1 uncultured Bacteroidia bacterium
AATCCGAAGAGCGCAGGAAACCATATCCGTCCGGCATGATCTCCAGCACCCCGGTAGCTTCCACAGTACCCTCGAATTCAATCCGGGACTGCTGCGCATTAGGGTTCTGATGATTCTGGCGGAAATTCCCCATCTGCTTCGGTGACTTCTGCGGCCGCTGGGACCGGTCATCCTTGAGGTCGTCGAAAAGCTGGTGGATAAAATCCTTGTCGCTGACATCCGGGCTCAGGGTGCGGTTCTCTTTGCCCTGCACAGGCGAAGCATCAGCAGCAGCCTGTGGGGCCTCGGGATCCGCTTTCGCAACTTCAGGCTTTGTCTCTTTTACGGCAGGAGCTTGTGGAACTACCTGGGCTTCAGAATCCTTCTGAGCTTCCTTAGATGCGGATTCAGCCGCAGGAGCGGCATTCTTCCTCGGTCTTCCGGGCTTGCGTTTGGCCGGAGCAGCAGGTTTTTCTTCTACTGCCGCGGCCGGCTCGGGACTATCGGTCTTGACCGCTTCCGGTGCCGCAGCAGCCTGCTTACGGGGACGTCCGGGCTTCTTCTTCGGCTGGGCAGCCTCCGTGGCTGCCGGCGCCTCGGCATCAGCCTGGGCGGCAGATTTAGCCGCGCTCTTTCCAGCCCCCTTGCGGGCGGCCTTTACAGGTTTTTCGCCCGTCTGGGACTGTTCAGCAGAAGCCGGAGCCGGTTTTACCGGATCAGAATCCTGCGACCCAGCCGCTTTCGTACGTGTACGGCGGCGGGGCTTGTCAGCAGATGGTTTCAGGGATTCCTGACGTGCTTCTTCATCCAATATGGCGTAACCGAGTTGTTCTCTGTCAAGCTTCATGTAATTCTTGATCTGCAGTTCCGAGGCAACGACCCGAAGCTGCTCCTCGCTCATGTTGTTAAGCTCAATTAATTTGTGAGGCATATAAAATATGTTTAATTCTGGGAGAATGTCCGTATGATGCGGACAAGGAAGAAGATGAATATCGTTCTTCCGTCTGCAAATATAAGATATTCCGCAGAAAAACGCAAATCCAGGAAGACCTGGATCAGGAGTGGCAGGCTAGTTATCCCAGTAGCTGCTGCTCTTCTTGAAACGGAGGAGGTCGGCAAGGGCGGATGCGTTCGCCGCAATCCTGAAGCTGTAGGACTGCCAGTTACCCATAGGCACCCATGAAACGGCTATGTTGAAGCAATGCAGGTCATATGTGAAGCTAAGCTGGGTTGTGGTCATCTTCATCTTCATTATGTCAAATCCCGTCGTGGCGTTCATCGACATCTTCGGGCTTAGCTTGATGTTTCCTGAGATACCCAGCGTCTGGGTCCACTGATTGTTGGTTATCAATTGGTTATTCGAATAGGAATAGGACTTCCTATAGCTGAGCGAATAGTTGAAATTAAGGGACCACGGGACATCCGGATTGGTATAGTACAACCAGCCGCCTGGGATGTATTCCCCGGTTACCGGATGATAATATATCCTCCTGTAATATTCGGCCGTGTTCTGCTGGGCTGAGTCACTGTCTCCTGACGTTTTGGTCCCGTCATTTCCCTTGACAGTACCTTTCCCGGACAAAGAATATGAGACGGATGCACTTGCATTCGTAAGCCTCAGCGGGAGCCCGGTTTCCAGGACATTGAAGCGGTTGATCCTCTGTCCGCGTTCATTGATTGCATATGGGTCGAAATTCAGGTTACCGTTGATTCCCACCTTTCCGAACACTGAAGTTGACATGGAAATGCCGACATTGTTCATGTTCAGAGAATCCGCCAGGAAATTCCAGCCCGTGGTAAGGTTCAGCTGATCCAGGAGCTTGACTTTCCTGATGCCCTTGCCGGTCGTGTCGCGCATGTCGCGCACCTTCATTTCCAGGTTGTTGCCGATCGATATGCTCGCAGTAGCGGACCGTCCCTTGCCCGGAGGCGAATTCAGCTGCCCCGCATAGATGTTATAGTCATATGACTTTGCCACGCCGTTTGTGTCGGTGTACTCCAAAGTCCTCCATCCATTGGCCGGAGTTCCCAGCTGGGGACTGAACGACATCGAGATGGAAGGGGAGACAACGTGCCTTATCGCCTGGATCTTGTGGAACTTCCCGAAATTGAACATTCCGTACAGACGGGTTGACATTGAGATACTTCCGGAATATGTCTGGGTAAGTCCGAAGGACGAGAACATCTTTCCGGTCTCAGGGACGACGGAATTGGTCTCCTCGTCGAAATGATATTCCGTCTGCCGGAAGAACCAGTTCTGGCCATATGAGACGCTGGGCGAGAAATTCAGGTATTTGGCAAGGGTGAAGTTCGGCAGTCCGATGGAGAAATTGTGGTTCATGCCGCTCTGGAACTTGTCGAGGAATCCATCCTTCATGAACTCCGAGGCCTTGAAGTTGATCTTGTTCTGAAGGCTGGTGTTATAGCCGATGGAGAACTTCTCATAGAACCTCTCTTTCCCGACCCTGTTCTTCCGCTTGAAGGGATAGAAACGAGTCACTGAGAAAGTGACGTTAGGAAGGGTGAAGGCATATGAAGAATCCCTCGAGTTCTGGCTATGCAAGGCATTGACCGACAGATTCATCTTGCCATTCCAGTTATGCGAGAACGAAATGGATGAAGAGATCTGGTTCTGCAGGGCCTCGGTGACGCTCCGGGAATTGTACCTCGAATTGGAAGGCGACGAGAAATTGACCGACGCACTGAACATGGTCCCTGGATGCGCCTTGGAATCCTGCTGATGCGACCATTTCACACCGAAGTTCTTCGTCTGGAAGAAGTCGGCCGAGCCCTTCTCTCCGGTCTGGTCAACGGAATAGGACAGGGAGAAGTTACCGTTGAACTTGTAGTTGACCTTGTAACGGGAGTTGATGTCCACGGCCCAGGATCCCAGCGTGTAGTAATCGCCTGTCACTGAAAGGTCCAGGTAGTTTCCGAAAACGAAATACATTCCAAGGTCCCGCAGGTAGAAACCCCTGGCCTGCTCCTCGCCGAAAGTAGGCATCAGCAGTCCGGTGGCACGCTCGGGACGTTTCGGAACGAAGCCGAAAGGCAGCATCACCGGCAGCGGGACACCTTCCACTACAGGCCATGCTGGCCCGAAAACGGTCTTCTGGGAAGGCTGGGTAATCACCTTGGCGGCCGCAAGCCGGAGGTAGTAATGCGGATCATCCAGGTCACAGACAGTATATTGTCCTTTGGTTATGTTGACGGAACGGTCCGGCATCATCTTTATGTTCTTGCCATGAAGGAGTCCCTCATCCTGCTCAGTGAGCATATTCGTGATCCTGGCCTTGCGCGTATTGAAATTGTAACGGAGCTCCTCCATATTGTAGGATTTGCCGCCCTCTTCCATCACGGGACGTCCTTTCCACTCTCCGGTAAGGGTATCCAGCGTACCGCGGGCAAATACAGTTCCGGTCTCCATGTCATATTCCATATAATCCGCGCTGAGCTTCATATTGTCATATTTAACGGAGACGTCACCGTAATAGAATATGCGCCTTTTCCCTCCGGAAAAATCCTCCACTATTGAATCCCTGGCTGACGAAAAAGCAGGACGCTTAAGGGAACTCTTGCCCATAAGGGCGATGGAATCGGCCCGGAAAAGCGAATCGAGGCGCCTGAGGGAGTCCCTTCTTGCCAATGTCGCTGAATCCGGGAGCGCCCTCCTGGCAGAGTCCATGGCCGCACGTAGGGCAACGGTGGGATCAACGAACTTCTCGCGCCTTCTCCTCCCTCCATCCTGCGCCGCGAGGCTCAGGCAGAAGACGAGGAGAAGCGTCAAAGCCGCAAGTAATGACTTATTGATCCTTATGCCAGACACTAACGTGTATTTTTCCTGTTATTTCATTAACTTTGCAATCTACAAAGTTACGACATTTTATGAAATCACACCATATTCGTGCCATTCTCATCGCCATTGCGCTTTTCCCGGGCGTCATTTGCGCATATGCGGATTCTTCCCTGAAGCTGAAGACGGTCACAATCGATGCCGGGCACGGAGGGCACGATTCGGGGTGCATAAGCCGCGACCCATCCAAGGTAAAGGAAAAGGACCTCACCCTGGACATCGCCCTGAAGCTCCGCGCCAAGATCCAGAAACAGTATCCGGACGTAAAAGTCGTAATGACCCGCACCACCGACAAATTCGTCGAACTCAAGGAACGCGCAGCGATCGCGAACCGCAACAAATCGGACCTGTTCATATCCATCCATATCAACAGTACGGAAGTGGGCAGGGGAAAATACTGGCACTCCGCAAACGGATTCTCCGTCCACTGCCTCGGACCGTCGTCCTCCGGGAAAGACATGAACACCCCCAACATGGACATAGTCCGCCGCGAGAATGCGGTCATCAAGCTGGAAAAAGACTATTCGACCAGCTATGAGGGCTTCGACCCTGATGACCCGGGTTCCTATATTATATTCAACCTGATGCAGAATGCGAACCAGAACCAGAGCCTCCATTTTGCAGACCTGGTCGCCAGGGAAATGAAAAAAGGCCCCCTGACCAACAACAGGGGCATTTCCCAGAATGCATTCCTGGTCCTGTGGCGCACCAGCATGCCTGCCGTTCTGATCGAATGCGGATTCATAGTGAACAAATCCGACCTCGCAGTACTGAGTTCCCCCAAAGGCAGGGACGGGATTGCTGAACGCATATGCGCTGCATTCGGACAATTCAAGAAGAACTTCGAGGGCGGGGAGATGGCTGCCGGGCCTGTCATGGCCCAGGCCGCACCCGAGATCACTGAGGGAACCGGGGAAAATGAGGAAAAAGTCGCTGAATCTCCGGCCGCAGAAGAAAACAGCGACTCCGGGATAATCTACGGAGTACAGGTAATGGCGTCCCCAAAGGTCCTCAAAGA
>CADCQP010000007.1 GCA_902803535.1 uncultured Bacteroidia bacterium
ATGTTGGCCCTGAACGCCAGGTCATCGACAAGCGAACTGATGTCCCTCCTGAGATATCCGTCGCTTGAAAGGCTGCCGATAATGAATGCGGCTATCCTGTACTGCCTGCGTGAGAGCTCGCGGTATCCAAGCTGGTCCATCAGGCTCTGGGAGAAGCTTTCCTTAACCGAGAAGGTGTTGTACTCCGGCCTGGGATCCTTACCGTAATTATTGACTTTGTACTTGTAGGAAGGGGTGTCGTCCTGGTCATAGTCATCCAGTGAGACATCCTTGGGTTCGTCGTCGTCGGATTTCTCGGGGGCGCTGTCATCAAGCACCGGATTTTCCTCCAGTTCAGACTGGATACGCTGCTCAAGTTCCTGTACGGGGAGCTCGATAAGCTTTATCGTCTGGATCTGAAGCGGAGACAGCTTCTGGGTCTGCTTTATTTCCAGTCCTTGCTTGAGCATATTATTTCTTCTCCTGTTTCAGAACGTAGATAGTGTCGACGACATATGTCTCCTTCCCGCTGAAGACCGGGTAGCGTATGTTCCCTTTGACCACGAAGGCTCCGGGGAATGCGTCCTTAACCCGTTGCAGCAGGGCCATGGCTTCAGACTTTGTCCTGTAGTCTCCTACCGTGACCTTGAAATAGGGGCTTTCATAGCTCCTGTAGGCCGGGATGCCCGGATGGAGAGATTTGAAGCGGTTCATCGCCGCCTCGGATGCGGCGCGGGAGTTCTGCTTGTTGTCGAAGAATATGCGGACCCTGTAGCCGTTCATTTCGCGCTGCGGATTCCTCTCCAGGTGGCGGCGGAATGCGCCCTGCATTTCCTGGGACTGGTGCACCTGCACCATCGAGAATATGCTTTTGCCTACAAGGGCGGAGTCCACCCTTGACTCAGGCCGGAACACTACCGAATCCTTGAGCTGGTATCCGTTTGGCACGACGATGTTCTGGCTGCTCGCGCAGATCGCGGCCAGGCAGGACAGCATTATGCATATGACTATCTTCTTCATAACTTTTCCATTTCATCGGGTTTCACTTCGCCTGTGTTCCCCGAGACCATTTCCTGGATGTCCAGGTTCTTGAACTTCAACCTCAGGCGCAGTCCGCTGCTGAGCCTCAGGCGTGCCGTAACGTTGGCAGTGATGCCCTCCATGTCTCCTGATGTCAGGCTTGGCAGGAGGCGTACTACGGCCAGCCTGTCCGTCAGCGTGAGGGAGCAGGGAAGGGAATAGACCCTGTCGCTCTTGCGCGCCACTGTTATGGTGTCGGCGCTGAATGTCGCAAATTCCGAACCACCGTGAAGGACATTCCCTTCAACGGAAGAGACGGTGAACTCCATGGTGGGGTTGTGGATGCCCAGAAGGACCACGGCGTCGAAGCCCTTGAGCCCGCGCGGGGTAATGGACTCGATGCCTGCGGATGTAATGCTGATTTCGCCGACTTTGCCGCAGGAAGTCAGTGTCATGCCAACGATTACGGTAAGGAGCAGCAGGAAAGATCTTATGTGTCCGGTTCTGGCCATATTTTCGCAAAGATAAGAAAAAAACCTATCTTTGCAGCCCATGGGAAGAATATATATAGAGACATATGGCTGCCAGATGAACGTGAACGACACGGAGGTCATCTTTGCAATCATGGCCAAAGCAGGATACGAGCGCACCGAGGACATGTCTTCGGCGGATATCATCCTGGCCAATACATGTTCAGTCCGGGACAACGCCGAGCAAAGGATCTGGGGGCGCATCGAGCAGTTCCGCCTTGTCAAGAAGGAGCGGCCTGATGTAGTGGTAGGAATAGTCGGCTGCATGGCCGGACGCCTGAAAGACGCCCTCCTTGACACCCACAAGGTCGACCTTGTCGCCGGCCCTGACGCCTACCGTTCGCTTCCCGACCTCGTGGCCTCAGTCCGCGACGGGCATCCTGCCATCAACGTGGCGCTTTCGCACGAAGAGACATATGGCGACATCACTCCGGTGAGGATCGACCGCGACGGGGTGAGCGCATTCATATCCATAATGCGCGGCTGCAACAACGTATGCTCATATTGCGTTGTCCCATATACCCGCGGGGCTGAGCGCAGCCGGGATCCCCACACCATAGTGCGGGAGGCCTGCGACCTGTTCGGACGGGGATATCGCGAAGTGACCCTCCTGGGACAGAATGTGGATTCATATCACTGGCACGGCCCCTCGGGGGAGGAAGTGGATTTCTCCGGCCTCCTTTCCATGGTGGCTGCAGTGTCACCCCAGCTCCGTGTCCGGTTCACGTCCTCCAATCCGCAGGACATTTCGGACAAGGTCCTGGAGGTCATGGCTGCCAATGCGAACATAGCCAGGCATATCCATCTTCCCGTCCAATCAGGAAGTGACGTGATGCTGGAGAAGATGCGCCGGCGCTACAGCCGGGAATGGTATCTTTCCAGGGTACGCCGTATCCGTGAGATCCTTCCGGGATGCGGCCTGACCACTGATGTCATAGCCGGCTTCTGCGGTGAGACTGAAGAAGACCACCAGCTGACCCTGAGCCTTTTCAGGGAAGTGTGCTTCGATTCTGCCTTCATGTTCGCCTATTCGGAACGCCCTGGGACGCTCGCCGCGAAGAAATATGCGGATGACGTGCCATATGACGTCAAGGTCAGGAGGCTGAACGAAATCATAGCACTCCAGGGCGAGTGCAGCCTCCAGAGCAACAGGAACGATATCGGGAAGGTCTTCACCGTCCTAGTAGAGGGTCCCTCCAAGAAAGGGGACGGACAGCTCTGCGGCCGTGCATCCAACAACAAGATGTGCGTCTTCCCTGATGGAGGCCGCAGCCTCCGCCCGGGACAATATGCGGACGTACAGGTAGATGACTGTACGTCCGCAACATTGATCTGTTCTTTGGTGTAGGGGTTTCTACTTCTCGACGAAGGCGATTATTTCTCCCTTCACGACTTTCTCTCCCTGCTTTCCGGTAACGGCTACGATGCGTCCGGTAACTGCCGGGATGATTTCTTCCATTCCATAGTAGGTCTGGACGTAGCCGAGCGGCTTGCCGGCCTGGACCTCGGTCCCTGCGATGGGAGCCGAAGAATCGTCAGCCACGTCAACCTGCCAGAGGAGTTCACCCTTTGCCGGAGCCTGCACGGGAACGGCGGAGGGGTACTTCTTGACATATTCGTCAATGTCGAATTTCGGCATTTCGACGACGGGACGGACCACTGTGATAGGAGCATTTGCCTTGGCCTTGAGGTCGGCGAGTTCCTTGTTGAAGCGCTCCTTGGCGATGCCGCTGCGGTAGTCGCGGTACTGGCGCTCGTGCATTGCGAACTCGAAGAGCTCTTCTTCGTCCTGACCGACGTCCCAGCCCTCTTCCTTCATCATCTGGCGGAAGTGCGGGAGCTCGTCCGGATACATGTCCTGCGGGTCTCCGTCGTAGAACTCCATTCCCCTTTCCTTTGCGATCTCCACGATTTCGGGAGCGAGTTTTCCGGGAAGGGTACCCATCTTTCCGAGGATCATTCCCCATGTGTCCTTGTCGATGGTGGCCCAGCGCGGTTTGCCGTTGAGGGTGCCGAGGAGATTCATCAGGGCGGTGTTCTTCACGTACTGGCTGCACGGGGTTACGAGTGGCGGGTAGCCGAGGCGTGGCCATACGTATTCGACCTCCTGGAAGAGCTTGACCATAAGCGTGTCAAGGCTCATCTCAGGACGACCGTGAGCCCTTTGGGTAGCGTTGATCGCACCCTGGAATCCCTTCAGGTCTGCCATCATGGAGCCCATCATTCCGCCGGGAAGGCCGCACCCTACGAGGAGGGAGCTCATCACCTTGTTGGACGGGTTGATCCAGTAGCCGAGGAAGTCGTCCATGAACTTCTGGGTCAGGCGGCGTACCTCCATGTAGGCGTCCATGTTCAGGTCCTTGACGATGAAGCCGTCGGCTTTCATCATTTCCCTGATGGTGATCACGTCCGGATGGACCTTGCCCCATGAGAGGGGTTCAACGGCGACGTCGAGGTAGTCGGCGCCTGCGCGTGCGACCTCCAGCATTGAAGCAGGAGAGAATCCAGGACCGGTGTGGCCGTGGTACTGGACAATGATGTGGGGATATTTCTTCTTGATCTCGTGGACAAGTTTTCCCAGGGCGGTCGGACGGCCGATACCAGCCATGTCCTTGAGGCAGATTTCGTCTGCACCGTATTCGACCACCTTGTCAACTATGCCCATGTAATATTCAACGGTGTGGACCGGCGACCAGGTGACCGAGAGTGCAGCCTGGGAAATCATGCCGGCTTTCTTGGCATATATGACGGAGCGCTTGAGGTTCCTCGGGTCGTTCAGGGCGCAGAAAGAGCGGGAGATGTCGGTACCCTGGACCTTCTTTACCTTGAACATGAGCTCCCTTACATCTGCCGGGACCGGATACATCCTCAGCGCGTTCAGGCCCCTTTCAAGCATATGTGTCTGGATGCCTGCCTTGTGGAAGGGCGCAGTCCACTGGCGGACCGCTACGTTGGGGTTCTCTCCGAAGAGCAGGTTTACCTGCTCGAAGGCGCCTCCATTGGTCTCTACGCGGTCAAAGCATCCCATGTCGATGATGGCTGGAGCCACCTCTACGAGC
The DNA here is from genome assembly GCA_902803535.1 of uncultured Bacteroidia bacterium. Lineage (GTDB taxonomy): Bacteria > Bacteroidota > Bacteroidia > Bacteroidales > UBA932 > Cryptobacteroides. The sequence continues at coordinate 4,589 of CADCQP010000007.1, forward strand.
TGGTCAACCCTGGGAACGTACTTGCCGGAGGACTGCCACATGTCCCTGTAAACCAGGGAGAATTTTATTTCTTTAGCCATATATACCTAGATTTAGTTCACAAAGATACGGATAATTCCTTGCATGGAACAATTTTTTTTGTAACTTTGCATTCCCAAACAGTTTTAATACGGTGCTCGTAGTTCAGTTGGTAGAGCGCCAGATTGTGGTTCTGGTTGTCGAGGGTTCGAGTCCCTCCGAGCACCCC
>CADCQP010000008.1 GCA_902803535.1 uncultured Bacteroidia bacterium
CTGCCTCAGGCAGACGTGGACATCAACGTCCTCCAGGACCCCTGCGTCTCCGGAGACTTCGCTTCCAAGGTCTATGGCATCTACAACTATGACGGGAAAGGAACCAACCTCACCTTCGACGAGCTCCTTCACCAGACCAACCTGCTCAAGGCCCCCGCAAGCGAGACATTCCGCATGATCTGGCCTGCCCGCGGAAGGCATTTCTCCGTCGCCGGGATCACGACGCCGGTCACCCCGGCAGATTCCGTCAAGCTGAAGGTCGCCCAGTACTGGCTCGACTCCATCGATGAGGAATACGAGCTTGACGCACTCGTCCTCAAGACCGAAGGAGACTTCGCATGGATCATCGACAGCGAAGGAAGGGGATATGTAATCAAAAAGTAAGGACGGACATGAAAAAGATAATACTCAGCATATGCATACTCGCCGCTGCGGCAATGACTGCCGCGGCAATTCCCGCCAATCCGCGCGTGACGAAGGTCAGGCAGCCGGACGGCACAATGATAACCCTCAGGCTGCAGGGAGATGAATTCTGCAGCTGGGGCACCACCCCGGACGGCAGGACGATGATGGCCGGAGAGGACGGATTCTACCGGACCGTTTCCGCCTCCGCCCTCAGGGAAGCCAAGGCCCGCACCACGGCGCAGAGGGCGGCCAGACGCAATGTCCGCAAGAATGCCAATGAGATCTCTACCGGAAACAAGAAGTTCCTCGTCGTCCTGGTTGAATTCGCAGACGTGCCGTTCAAGAAGGCAAATGCAGACTTCGACAAGATGATGAACCAGACGGGCTACAGCGCATATGGAGCAACCGGAAGCGTTGCCGACTACTACAAGGACCAGTCGTCCGGCAAATTCAATCCTATCTTTGATGTGGTCGGTCCTGTGAAGGTCAGCAAGGATATGGAATACTACGGCAAACACCAAGGGAGCTCACATGATGCAAACCCGGGGCAGATGGTTAAAGAAGCCGTCGATTCCATCTACAAGAAGGGACTTGTGAAATTCTCCGACTACGACAACGATTCTGACGGCATAGTGGACAACATCTACGTGTTCTACGCCGGCTACAGCGAGGCCAGCGGCGGCGGGGCAAAAACCATATGGCCCCACGCGTCCTGGGTCAACTCCGCCACTGAATATGACGGAGTCTACATAGGTTCATATGCCTGCGGATCCGAGCTCAAGGGGAACTCCGGCGAGTCCATGGACGGCATCGGCACGTTCTGCCACGAATTCGGCCACGTGCTTGGCCTGCCCGACTTTTACGACACGAACTATGAGGAGGACGGTCAAGGAGACGGGCTGCTGAGTTTTTCACTCATGGACAGCGGATGCTACAACAACGGCAGCAACACCCCGCCGAACCTGAACGGCATCGAGCGCAACATGCTGGGATGGATGGACGAGTTCGAATACCTCACCACCTCCGGTCACAAGACTCTCAAGTCCATTGCCAACAACGTGTCCTACATAGCTCCCTCAGAGAATGAGGGTGAATTCTTCCTCATGGAAGTCAGGGACGGAAAAGGCTGGGATGCCCACATTTACATGAGCTACGACAACGGGAACCCCGTGGGACCGACCGCCAGCGGACTTGTGGTCTACCACGTGGACATGTCCGACAATATCGTATATAATAATTACACGGCCAAATACCTCTGGGAGCGCACCAACAGAATCAACTGCTACGCCAACCACCAGTGTTTCTACGTGCTGCCCTCCTACAGTGACTACGAATACAACCTCGACGCCATCCCCTTCCCGGGAAAATACGGCATCAATTCCTTCACTGACACTTCCAATCCTTCCAACAAATTCTGGGACGGAAGCTTCAGTACATGCAACCTTACGAACATCACATATGCTGACGGCGAGGTAACCCTCGACCTCAAGGTTAAAGGCGACCTGGCAGATGTCCCGTTCAAGACGATCGCAATGCCGAAGACCTCCTGGAAAGCCGGTGACACCTTCACGTTCCAGTTCGTTTCCGAGACAGCCGGAGGAGTTCCGGTCTCCACCGCATGGTACCTGGACGACAGCCGCCAGAGCGCAGCATCTGTCAAGCTGACCTCC
>CADCQP010000009.1 GCA_902803535.1 uncultured Bacteroidia bacterium
ATTATGAGTCAGATGCTCTAACCAACTGAGCTATGGGACCGTACTGGAAGCCAGGCTTCCAGGTGAATTACTCAGGAGACAACCGCATATGCGGACATCCCCGATGCAAATATACTGATTTTTCGTCAGACTTTGATCTCAACCTCAACACCCGAAGGAAGCTCGAGCTTCATGAGGGCGTCGACGGTCTTGGCATTGCTATCGTCAATGTCAAGAAGCCTCTTGTAGGAGTCGAGCTCAAACTGCTCGCGAGCCTTCTTGTTGACAAAGGTCGAACGGTTCACAGTGAAGATCTTCTTGTCCGTAGGAAGCGGAATCGGACCCACTACAGTTGCGCCCGTAGCCTTTACGGTGTCGACGATCCTGGACGCTGACTTGTCAACCAGCATATGGTCGAACGACTTGAGTTTAATTCTGATTTTCTGAGACATATCAAAAATTTTTTCTGATTCTAAGTAGTAGTTGTTGTTTAATCATCATCCGATGCCCTGTAGCCGCTCTTCTCTACGATGTCCTTGGCCAGCGCTGAGGGGACTTCCGAATAGTGGTCGAACGACATGGTGTCGGTCGCACGGCCGGACGAAAGCGTCCTGAGGGTGGTAACGTATCCGAACATCTCTGCAAGCGGGACGAAGGCCTTGATAACGCGGGCTCCGGTAGGAGTGGAGTCCATGGCGTTGATCTGTCCGCGGCGGCGGTTGAGGTCTCCCACGATGTCTCCCATGTACTCTTCAGGAGTAACGACTTCGACATCCATTACAGGTTCGAGGAGGACCGGTTTCGCCTTTGAGGCGGCATGACGGAATCCCAGGCGGGCAGCCATCTCGAAAGAAAGCTGGTCGGAGTCAACCGGGTGATAGGAGCCGTCCACAAGGCGAACCTTCATGGACTCTACCTCATATCCGGCAAGGACACCGTTGGTCATGGCCGACTCGAAGCCCTTCTGTACCGAAGGAATGAACTCCTTGGGTACATCTCCGCCCTTGACATCGTTGACGAACTGCAGTCCGCCCTCCGTAAAGTCGGGATCGACAGGACCGATTTCGAATATGATGTCGGCGAACTTGCCACGGCCGCCGGTCTGTTTCTTGAACACCTCGCGGTGATTGTATGTGGCAGTGAGCTTCTCCTTGTAGTTGACCTGGGGAGCACCCTGGTTGATCTCGATGCCGAACTCCCTGCGGAGCCTGTCAACGATGATGTCCAGGTGAAGCTCACCCATGCCGCTGATGACGGTCTGGCCTGTCTCCGGATCGGACTTGACGGTGAAGGTGGGATCCTCCTCCGCAAGCTTGCCGAGGGCGATTCCAAGTTTGTCAAGGTCCAACTGGGTCTTGGGTTCCACTGCGATGCCGATGACCGGCTCAGGGAACTTCATGGCCTCAAGGGTGATCGGTTGATTCTCGTCACAGATAGTGTCACTGGTGCGGAGATCCTTGAAACCGACTGCAGCACAGATGTCTCCCGCCTCAACGAATTCAATCGGATTCTGATGGTTGGAGTGCATCTGGTAAAGGCGTGCGACCCTTTCCTTCTTGCCTGTACGGGTGTTCAGGACATATGATCCGGCATTAAGGACTCCGGAATAGGCCCTGATGTAAGCCAGGCGGCCGACATACGGATCCGTCGCGATCTTGAAAACAAGTCCGCAGAACGACTGGTCCGCTGACGGAAGGAGGTCAACTTCCTTTCCCGAACGGGGATCTTCACCCTTGATCACGCCCTTGTCCAGGGGTGAAGGCAGGTAACGGATCACCGCATCCAGGAGGAACTGTACGCCTTTGTCCTTGTAAGAGGAGCCGCAGGTGGCAGGAACAATCTGGAGGGCTATGGTTCCCTTGCGGAGAGCAGCGATAATCTCCTCGTCCGTAATGGAATCAGGATCCTCGAAATACTTATCCATCAAGGATTCGTCACATTCGGCGGCACTTTCGACCAGCTTGTCCCTCCAGTACTCTACCTCTCCCTTCATGTCTTCAGGGATAGGGATTTCATGGTAATTGACAATTTCGTTATTGTCGGAATCATAGACCAGGGCCTTGCGGTCCAGCAGGTCGACGATACCGGCGAACTTGTCTTCGGAACCGATCGGAAGTGAAATCGGGACGGGCCTCGCTCCAAGCTTGTCCTTGATGTCCTGTACGCAGGCGAGGAAATCCGCACCTACGCGGTCCATCTTGTTGACATATGCTATCTTCGGGACCCCGAACTTGTCCGCCTGACGCCATACGGTCTCACTCTGGGGCTGTACGCGTCCGACGGCATCGAACGTAGCGACCACACCGTCAAGGACCCTCAGGGAGCGCTCAACTTCAGCAGTGAAGTCAACGTGTCCCGGGGTGTCGATGAGGTTGATCTGCCAGTCTTTTCCGCCATAGTGCCAGAAAGCGGTAGTAGCAGCGGAGGTGATGGTGATTCCCCTCTCCTGCTCCTG
>CADCQP010000010.1 GCA_902803535.1 uncultured Bacteroidia bacterium
GGGATTCGAACCCCTGACCTATAGATTGCGAACCTATCGCTCTACCAACTGAGCTAATACCCCGATTGGACTGCAAATATAATAATTATTTCCGAACATGTGCATAGAGGCGTGCCCAGGTCATTTGCCGCGTGGAAGCGAGATCCTGTAGATGCACGGTACATCCGGCTTGCCCGCATTTGCGTTGAGGTATATATATCCATTGCGAAGCACAAGGTCTTCAGGCTCCTGCGGAACGCACTCGACAAGGTCATATCTCGCGCATATCTCTCCGGAGTCAGTGTCAAAGATACGCATATGTGCGGGCCGCCCTCTGTTGTTCATGCCCTTGCCGACTCCGAAGCAGTAATATATCTTCCCGTCATCCATGCACCCGGCCTGGGTAAACCAGACTTCGAACGGGAAAATCACCTGGTCAAGGACGTCATCTACCCCCAGCACTATCCTATTTCCCTCTGAGAGTGAAGGTATCCTGAATTTAGTCGCAATGTACTCATTCTCAGAAGGATCCTTAGTGACACCCGGGGTGGTGCGCTGTTTGGCGGAGAAAACCCACAGGAATCCCCTTTTCCTGTCGACCAGCCAGCTCGGCGCCCCGAAAATCCTGGCATATCCTTTCTCTCCCCACTTCGAGACATCCAGCACAATGGTCTGTACGAGCTCTGAACTGAAGGACCTGCCCCGTCGTTTGATGCTTTCCACGAAGCAGGACCATTCCAGGTCGCTGCCGACCTTGCCGTTAGAAATGTAGAGCAAGGGGTATGACCCCCCGGGGGCCTTTTCAATGCCGAACTCCACGTTATTGACATGATTGTCCTTCCCCGATGACACCAGGTCGAACTCTCCCATAGGTTCCGGAGAGGCTGTGCGGAAATCATAGACATTGCAGTGCCCGCCGTCCTGGAATGAGAAGACGTATTTTCCACTCATTTCCAGGCCATGGCTCGCCCTGGTGTGATTCTCTTTCCGAAGGAAGACAGTGCATTCGAAGTCTTTCTCGAAATCGACATATGCCTGGGCATATGCTGACACCGGGGCGGCTAGGATGGATATCGCGCAGAAGAGTCTGGTCAGCCTTTGCATGCTATGTGCAGGTTCAGGAACATCTCTCCTCCTTCGATGTTGACTGCGAGGCGGAGGTAGTTTCCGAAATTGGGCTGGACTTTGATAAGATGCATCCCCATTCCGCTGAAGCTGACCGGGGAACTTCCGTCATCGGTCCAGTTCACTCCGTCCTGCGAGAGCTGGACCTGTCCGGTGAAGACAGGCTCACCTTTTATTTTCTCGACCATGATGAAGAAAATAGCCTCATCCGCCCATCCGGCTTCATATGGGTTGGTATCGAATCTGCCGGTGAAGTACTTCTTTACTTCCAGATGTGAATCATTGAACATTTTCATGTGGCGGATCTCCTATTCTTGTGATACGACTATGGAATCGATATAGAGGAACACCCTGCGGTTGGCGTCCGTACTGACCCAGAAGACCGGGTTGATCAGGTTGTCGATCCTGTTGTAGGGATCGACTGCGTCAATTTCTACTCCCCGCATGTCCCAGATCCTGTCCTGGCACTGGATCTCAACGTAATGCCGGTTCAGGGTGTCGACCTTCAGGCGCATGTACTGCCAGTTGAGTTTACAGTCGGTCTCATTGTAGATCAGCTTCTGGTGCCCGTCGGGAACGTCCTTGTATCCGTCATGGTCGCCATTAGGGTACCGGCGTCCGAACCACCAGTGGTCTACCCCTTTCTTGCACCAGTCCCCTTCCAGGCCATATGCCCACTCTTTGTCAGTGACACCCTCGGTGGAATGGACATACTGCCATTTCTGGATCAGTTTCCCGTCAACGGCATTGAGGTAACGCATTCCCGTGAAGAAACGGTTGCCGTTTTTCTGGGTGTCGAAGCCCATGCCGAAATCCCGGATGGAATTCTCATGCAGGCCGGGCTGGGGACGGTCTACCCCATCGACCTTATCCTGTTCGGCTGTATATGAGAACCAGCATTCCAACTGAAGGAAACGGCTCTCAGGGCGGAAGAAAGAGAGGCGCTTTATTGCGTGCCCCATGCTACCTTCAGCCGGTTTTTCGACATAGGGGTTCGCTATGGGGCGGGTGGATACCTTCAGGCTGTAGGTGCCTGACATCGATCCGTGCGTCCCAGGGTAGCGGTAAGTGGCTGAACTGAGCATGACCGGCGGCCACTGGTCTTTGTTGACCAGGGTCTTCGGGACATCGAAGTCCGGATATTCTGTAAAATTCGGCATGAGCGTCATCCAGCCGTTGAATCCTTTGTCGAATACATCGTAGCAGAGGACGTTCTTGAGCGGATTGAAGCGGCTTCGCATCAGGATTTCATCTACACTCATTTCTCGTTGTGTTTCTCAATTATACGATAGATTAAATATGAAAGTGTCACCGCAACTATTGTAGCGATGAACCATATGACAATGGATTTGACCTGCAATGCCTTACTGTTGCCTGTGAGCAGCAGGCCCGCCAGGAGGAGGGCGATGACAGCGAGGGTGATGCAGAAACAGCTGACAGCCATGTGGGAATAGGCTTTGGTCGCTTTCCTGACCTCCGGCCCAGGCACTTTGTCTGCATCCGGATCCTTATAGTCCTGGATGGCCTGGAAGCCCGGGTCCTCCCTTCTTCCCGGGAGCAGTTCCATAACACCCAGGATGGTTACGGGAAGCAGCAGTCCGGAGATAGAGTCCACCAGCGAGGGGTTCAGGACATCCGCCGGGATGGCGAATTTTGCGGTAATGCCGATCGCCCAGGTTGCCAGCATGGACCATATCAGCTGGTTCCCCGTAAGTTTCCTGGAGAACAGGCCCCATATTGATGGTATGTAGAGCGGGCACATCACCATGGTGAGGAGGGTGACTACGACTTTCTCGGCTCCGCCGGCCAGCGGGACGAGCATGGAAAGGATGATGATGGCCGCTCCGAATGCGACGGTGAACAGGCGGCCAACCTTTATCTTCTGTTTTTCATCGGCGCCGCGGTTCTTCTTCCGGTGTCCCCAGATTTCATATGTGTAAACGTTGGAATATACGTTCAGTATCCCTGAAACATTGCTGAGGGTCGCGGAAAGCATTGCGGCGAGCATCATTCCCAGCATGCCGTCCATCAGCACAAGCTTGCTCATGTTGACATATGCGTGTTCTCCGTTGTAGTTCATCGTGGCCGGGTCGAGCCCCAGGGCGAGGCCCGGTTCGAGGACGCGGTAGGCCATAGTGGGCAGGTACCAGACCAGGGGCGTGACCAGATAGAGCACGGCTATGAGATAGGTGCTCTTCCTGGCATCCCGCGTGGTAGGTACGCTGATATATCTCTGGACGAAGGGCCAGTCTCCCCCGATCATCCCGACATTGAGGAACATCCACAGGACCAGCCAGAGCCATGTATATGTTGGAGATGTGCCGGAGAAGAAGCCCGGGATGCCGGACGCCCTGGAGATGAATTCGCCCAGCCCTCCTACGGCATTAAGCGACAGCGGAATCATGAAAACGACTACTGCTATCAGGACTCCGAACTGGACGACATCGGTCATGAGAACGGCCAGGAAGCCTCCCATGACGGTGTACAGCAGGGTTACTGACCCAAGGATGAGAAGGGCCCACCATATGCTCAGGTATCCTTCGGGGGAATCCCCGGCAAAACCTGAAGAAGCAAAAAGGCTTCCGTCCGGCACTTTGACCAATGCGCAGACTATGACCGCTACGGCATACAGGGCCGTTGCGGTGTGGACAGCACGGGCGATTATCCCGGAGATCGTGTAGAAACTCACGGACTTGTGCCCGAATCGTACCGTAAGGAACTCTCCGGGGGACTTGATGCGCAGTTCACGCCACTTGCCGGAAATGAAGCGTCCGACAAGCAAAGAGGCAATTCCGAGCATTATGGCGACCACAACCGCTACGATCCCGGACTTGTAGGCAACGCCTCCCCATATGACGAAAGTGCCGGCCGAGAAAATAGTCATATAAGAGGAAACTCCTGAAAGCCACCATGATGAGTTCCTTCCTGCGATGAACATATCCTCGGAACTCCTGATTTTGCGGGACATTATCATGCTCACTGCAATCAGGCCGAGGAAATATGCGATTATGACTATGTAGTCCAGGATTCCCATTGGTGTGGTCAGTACTATATTGACAAAGTTATCGAAATGTTTTCTTAAATGAAAAGACTATTTTTGCATATATAATTGCAAGACATATGAACAAGACCATCCAGGATATGCTCCAGAGGCGGAGCGTGCGCAGTTTCCGCCCCGACATGGTCCCTGAGGAGACCATAAATGAAATAATCGAAGCCGGACTGTACGCGGCCAGCGGGAAGAACAGGCAATCGACCAAGATCATCGCAGTCACCAACAAGCAGCTCCGCGACAGGCTTTCCGAGAGCAACAGGCAGATCGGAGGCTGGGACGAAGGATTCGACCCGTTCTATGGGGCCCCGGTGGTGCTTATAGTCATATCCGATGCCACCAATCCCAACAGGGTCTATGATGGCTCGCTTGTGATGGGGAACCTGATGCTGGCTGCCCACACCCTCGGGGTCGGGAGCTGCTGGATCCACAGGGCGAAGCAGGAATTCGAGCAGGACGAGTACAAGAAGCTCCTCTCTGACCTCGGAATCGAAGGAGAATGGGAAGGCATAGGCCATTGTGTGCTCGGATATGCCGACAATGAGCCTAAAGACCTTCCCAGGAAATCGGACCGCGTCTATTGGGTCAGATAGCTGCCTTAGTTTCTCAGGATTATATCCCTGGCAACCTGGGTCTCATTGCCGGCTGCATCGGTGCAGTAAACCATGAGGTGATACTCCCCTTCGGTCACACCTGCGGGGATTACTATGTCGTTGTGACTGATGTGGATGCTCTTGTTACCGCTGATGTCATATTCCTTGTGGAAACTGAAGTCAGTGTTCCCTTCAGATTTTAAGCTGTGCTCGTGGTGGTCGGCATTGCTGTGGACTTCAAGTTTGTAGGACCCGAGCATGACGTCGTCGCTGAGGTCCATTTCCAGCAGTACTCCTGCCGGATCCCCTATTTTGAGTACCTGGTCGTGTGCGGGGGTACTGAGGTTGATTGAAGGCTTAGTGGTGTCTCCGTCATCTTTTGAGCAAGAGATTGCCGTAAGTGACATGGCAACGAATGCCATTGTGAGGATAGTTATTTTCATAATTGTCAGAAAGTTTTCCTAAGTGTTATGCTGAGGTTCCTGCCGGGCTCGGGAATCTCCACTTTCCGGTAGAAACTCAGGTGATTGTAATATTTGGTGTTCAATAGATTGCGTATTGCAATAGAGAGTTCGATACCCGTTTTCCGGAAAGACATATGACCTCCAAGGTGGAGGAGCGTAGCTCCGGGGGTGATGTCTTCGTTGTGGGCGATCCGCTTCTGGGTCGCGATGCTCTGGAGTTCGGCTTCAGCTCCCCATCTCTCCCCTTCCCATGCGAGGATGTTGCGCATTGTCGGAGGAGGAGAAAAACTCAGTGCCGTCCTCGAGGTCTCATTGAAGGTGTTTACATAGTCTCCTGAGAAATTGTATTTCAGGTTTTTCCATATGCTGACATGTAACTCAACCTCTCCTCCCCAGAAACGGGCGGCAGTGCCTGTGTAGCGGTAGATCTGGCCGGAATGCGGCAGAGGAGACCATTTCCCCGTCGGATCGAGGAAAATGTAGTTGCTGTACCGGGAGAAGAAGGGAGAGAATTCCAGTTCAATCCGGCCCCATTTCAGGTCGGCGAGGGCGTCAAACTGCCATCCGTGCTCAGAATCAAGGCCCGGGTCTCCCTGCTCATGGCGGAATGTGCCGTGGTGGACTCCGTTTATCGCCAGTTCATTGGCTCCGGGAAGGTGGAAACTGCGGCCTATGTTAAGCTTGAACAGGTGCTCCCCTGCCGGATTCCAGACTATGCCGGCTGAGGCTGAGAAGTCCCCGAAATGGCGGTTGGTCGCAGTGCTCACCACTTTGTACTTTGCCGCTTCTTCTGCGCTGTAGCCTTGCTGTATGAGATAGTCTCCCAGATTGTTGTCGATATGTGACTTTATGTCGATATGTCCCCAGTCGTACCTTAAGCCGCCTGTGACTGACATTCTGGGAGTGGGCTTCCATGTGGCCAGCCAGAATGCCCCTGCAGTCTGCCTCCGGTAATCCGGCATAAGGAAGGAATAGCCTCCTGCAGCGTTCCACTGGCACTGTGCGGAGACTCCAATGCTCTCCTCCAGGATTGCAGAGTGGAAATGCCTTAGTCTCAACGTTCCAGAACCAGTGTGAAGCATGAATGCAAGTTCCTTGTCTGGGTCTGTGGAAGGCATGTCCTGTCCGGGATAATGGGTGTGGAATGCGCTCCATTCTTCCCGGTGGTTGTACTGGTATCCCAGATCCGCCGTCAGGATGTTGCTGTCCCAGGTGTACTGGTGTCCTGAGGATATCTTGACATGGTCAACCCATGAATACGGCAACTCTATGTTGTAGGATGATCCGTCGTCATGCAGGCGGGAGGCATCAGGAATGCCGTGCGCTCCGGGGAAGAATCCGGATTTCTGGTAGGCGTTGCTTACTGAAAGGGTTGCCTTGTAGCCACCGTTCCTGTAGGAGGCGAAAACACTTGCATCCCGCTCATAGCCGGCCGTATTCTTCATCTTGCGCCCTTCCAGCGGCACCAGCACTGTCATATATACGACTGTGTCGGTCGGGACATGAAGGTCGCCGAAATGAAGCTCGGTGTACCTCCCCTGGACCATCCACTTGTCGGAAGAGTATCCAAGCATCAGGGAGGTCCCAAGGGAACCGTTTACGCTCTTACCGGTAAGTACGGCCTCGCCATAGATACCTTTTTTGGAGGGAAATTCCGGTTTGTGTATCTCTATGACACCTCCCATCGCATCGCTCCCGTACAGGAGTGATGCCGGTCCCTTCAGTACCTCTATGGAACTGATGTTGTACGAGTCTATTTCCAGGCCGTGGTCGGCCCCCCATTGTTGTCCTTCCTGCTTGACTCCGTTCTCCGCCACGGCTATCCTCGAGAATCCCTGGCCCCGGATCATAGGTTTTGAGAAACTTGAACCTATGTCCATGGACTGTACGCCCGGGATATTTTCGAGAGCCTGGACTATGTTGCCTGACAGATGCCTGTCCAGGAAATCCTTTTCGAGGAGTTCACTGGCCGTGGCATTTCGTTTCAGCAAGGACCGTTTGTAGGAATCCGACACTACTGCATGATGCAGGGTGTCGTTTATGCTCTTTTCCTGTGCCCAAAGGCTGAAAGTCAGGCATGTGGCGGCAATGCAGACGGACAGATGTCTGATTTGCATACGCGTTTTTGCCTTTATGTCCTTATGTCAGAATGTAATTATGCCATAAAGGACGAAGGCGGGGCGCGTGTATTCTGGAGGATAACCGTCCTTTCCGTCAGGGGTGACAGCCGGTCATCGAAAAACCGGCTGACAGATTCCGTGCCTGACGCCGAGATGGATTTCTGGCAGAGGAATGGAACGGTGAGGATGTGGCATATGACGCAGTTGTCCGTAGCATGTGCCCCGCTGGTGAAGTGGGCCGGGTGCTTCAGGTGATGGCTGCATTCATAGCAGGAATCCTCGTGGAAAACAGTTTCCTGGTGAGTGTGGAATGTCCTCACGCACAGAGCGAACATCCACACAGCGAGCAAGAAAATGCCTGCTGCCGGACGTAGACTGTGCCTGAAAGACTTCATATGCTGCAAATATACTGTGTCCCAGTCAAATAACCAAACGGCTATCCCTGGTGGGCCGGCCTGAGGAGGTCGAGTACTACCTTCACCGGATTGAAGGTCTCCAGGGGCACCTCGACGAACTTGGTGTTCCAGTCGCTCATGGCTCCGTTCCACAGGCCCGGAAGTTCTAGCGCCTTCAGTTCCCTTCCCTGATAGCTCTTTGAGGAGATGAATCCGGCTTCTTCATCGATGTAGTCAAGCAGATTGAATTTCTCTCCCCTGTAATTGCGCAGGCAGCAGACGATGTCAACCGGATTGAAGTGCGTTGCCCTTGCGAGGGCTGACATGGATCCTTCATTACCCTTGTCAATCTGGACACTTTCGAGGATCTGGAGGGATGTAGCCCCGTCTTTGCCGGCTATGATGAACGGTCCGCCTCCGGGTTCTCCCTGGTTACGGACCATCCCGCATATGCGGATCGGACGGTTGAGTTTCGCCCTGAGCATGGCTACCCTTTCCGCCGGACGGGTCGTGAGGGGCATCTGGACGCACAGCTCTGAGTCGAAGAAACGCTCTATCTCATCGCATAGGACGTGGCAGCTTTCTGACCTAGGATCAGTTTCGGCATCCAGTCTCCTGAGGTAGCTGAAGATACGGTCGCGGAGCATGAGGCATTCGCCCAGGAGGACCTTCTTCCAGTAAGCCGTGACCGGCAGGAGCCTCTGGTTGGAGACATTGTCGATATTCTTTATCGAGACCAGTTCCGCATCTACCTTGTTCAGGTTGTGGATCAGTGCGCCGTGTCCCCCCGGACGGAAGAGCAGGGATCCGTCATCAGTGCGGAAAGGCTTGTCTTTCAGGTCGGCAGCGATGGTGTCAGTGGATTTTTCCTGGAAGGTGAAAGTGACGTTGTAGCGGACGTTCCACCTCTTTTCATATGTCTCGCGCACCCTTTCAAACTCCTTTTCAAAGAGCTCCTTGTGCTCGGGAGAGATCGTTACTACCAGGTTGGCCGTGCCGTCCGGATTGCGCATGTACTGCTGCGCCTCGACCAGGTGCTCGGCAAAGGCCGTCCTTGCCTCCCCGTCCCCGTAGCGGTGGAAGAGGATTACTCCCTTGGGTTTGCTTCCATAGCCCAGTCCCTCGTCGGTGAGGACTTTCCTGGCGACTTCAAGGCGGGCCTGCGGTGTGCCGGATTCCTTAGGGAAAATGTTTTCGTCCCAGAAAGCGAATTTCCTGATGTTCCTTTCCAGTGTGTCGGCGGGAGAACCTGGGGCGGCATCATGTCCGGACTCCATCTCAGAAAGTGCCGAGAAGATGTCCTTGAACATCCTGGAGGCTGCTCCCGAAGCCGGCACGAACTTACATTTCGTGATCCCCTCGGAATTGTCATAATAGGCTGCCGCCTTGTCGGATTCATCCTTTGAAAGGACTGAAATGCCTCTCTGGGGCGTGGCTGGACCTACGATCGCCATCCAGGGGAATCCCTTTTTGAAACGCGAGAGCTGTGCTTCGGCAGTGCGGACGTCCGATCCCCTGTCAGTTATCTGTTTGATGTCGTTCTGGTTGAAAATACCCATGGCTGATTATATGTTTTAATGTCTTATGTCGTGTAGAATTCTCCCCGCAGCTGGTAACCGTCCCTGAGTCTTTCAAAGTCCCATGGGGCCATGCGGAGGCGTATGTCGTCGGTGAAAACCGGGTAGTTGTACTGGAGAAGGGCTGCGACTTCTCCCTGGTTCTTGTCCCTGAGGTCCAGCTGCTGGGCCCTCAATTCAGGTATGGTGATCTGCGGAAAGAATTCAAACAGAGGTGACAAGCCGAAAAAACGGGCCACGGCCCTGACGGCCATTGCAGTTGCGTTCAGCTTTCCCTGATAGGAATAACCTGCTATGTGCGGCGTGGCGATGTCCGCCAGCTCCAGCAGTTCCCTGTCGATGTCAGGCTCATGTGACCAGGTGTCGATGATGAGCGGTCCCAGCCTGCCGGATGCTTCCTTGAGGGCCTCCTCATCCACGACTTCTCCCCTGGAGGTGTTGATGAAGAAGGCTCCTGGCTTTGTCCTCATGAAGAAATCCCTGCCGGCCATCCCTCTCGTAGTTTCATCGAGGGGAACATGGACGGTGACGATATCCGATTGATCCAGAAGTTCTTCCAGACTTACGAATCCATATGGACCTTCTTTCCGCGCCCTTGGCGGATCGCACAGCAGGACCCTGAATCCAAGGCTCAGGGCCACCATGGCCACCTTGCTGCCGACATGTCCCGCGCCTATTATGCCGATTGTCTTGTCCTTTAGGCTGATGCGCTTGCGAGAGGCTGTCCCGTAGAGGGCGGAGAACACGTAATTCATTACCGCTCCTGAATTGCAGCCGGCGGCATTGCGGATGTCTATGCCGTTTTCCCGGCACCAGCGGGTGTCAATATGGTCTTCTCCAATAGTCGCAGCTGCGATGAGCCGTACGTCGGTCCCTTCGAGCAGCTGCCTGGTGCATCTGGTACGCGTAGTGGTTATCAGGACGTCGGCATCCGCGCAGTCTTCCCTGCAGATATTCGCCCCGGGGACATACCGTACGGAGGCATATGGTTCGAAGACACCGCTCAGGAACGGTATCCCAGAGTCCGCTACTATCCTCAATTCCCGGTCTTGTACTGTAATGTCGCTGTCCGTGGTCATTTCAGGATTATGTTCTTGACCGGGTTCTCTTTTCCTGAATAGAGCGGATCCGCGGCCAGGATGGAATTCATCCTTGCGGAGAGTTCCGCGCGCTGGAACCACAGCTGGCTGCGGACCATCGACGATGTCAGGGTGACGTACAGGGTGCCGGAGCGGAAGAATTTCCTGAGGGTGAACTGACCGGCTCCGGAAGCGGAATCCCAGGCTTCGCAGATCCTGTGGGTCTCCAGACCCCGGGAGAGTTTCATGTCCTTGACATATGCCCCCATAACGGATGACATGTCAAGGGGCGAGGTACGCCTCATGCGGAAAAACGGGTTGGCGGCGGGCCTGGTGGCTGAAGCGGCCTGGGCGGCCTTGACTTTTTCCAGGTATTCCTTGTCGTATTCCATATGCTACCCTTGCGTGTAAGTACCGTTCGAAGCTACGAAGAAAGAGCAGTCGCTGGTGATGCTGCCCACTACGTTCTGCATGCGGACTTTGTTGCTGTCGGTTATGAAAATCTGGCCGAAGTCATTTCCGGCCACCATCTTGAGGAGGTTCCTGACGCGCTCCATGTCGAGCTTGTCGAAAACGTCATCCAGGATAAGCATGGGCGGGAACCCGTAGCTTTCCCTCATGACGAAGTACTGCGCGAATTTCAGGGACACCAGGAAGGATTTCTGCTGGCCCTGCGAGCCGTTGCGGCGTATCGGATGACCGTTCATCAGGAATTCGAAGTCGTCCCGCTGTATGCCTGCGGTGGTGTAACCCAGGATGGAATCACGCTCCCTGCTGGATTTAAGTATTTCTTCAAGTGAAGACGTGGAAAGATCTGATTTGTATTGGATGGAGACTTCTTCTACACCGCCTGAAAGCATCCTGTACTGTTCCTGGACTATCGGCGCCATCTCTTCGACCAGGCGCTTGCGGCCCTCGTGTATGACGCTGGCTGAGGAAGACATCCTTTGGTCATATGTGCCCAGCAGCGCTTCGTCCCAGTTGCGCTCCTTCAGGAGCTTGTTGCGCTGGAGCAGGAGGCGTGTGTATTGCTGCAGCGCGGCAAGGTATTCCGGATCCATCTGTGACAGGACGGAATTGGCGAAACGCCTTCTCTCCTCACCTGACTCGCTGACCATGGATATGTCCATGGGAGAGACTGTCACTACCGGGAGCAGGCCGATGTGGGCCGAGACTTTCTGGTACAGTTTGTCGTCCCTGCGTACCTTTTTTGTGCCGTTTGAGGCTGTCTGGATCACTATCCTGGAGGTTGAACCGTTCTCCATGGAGTAGAGTCCGCTAAGGGAGAACATGTCCTTGCCGTAGCGGAAGTTGTACCTGTCCGAAGTGGAAAACGCACTCTTTGTCATGGACAGGTAATAGACTGCGTCCAGGAGGTTGGTCTTCCCCTCGCCGTTGTTGCCGGAAATGCAATTTACATTGGGAGAGAACTCCAGTTCCTGGAATTCGATGTTCCGGAAATCCTGGACCAGTATTTTCTTGAGTCTTGGCATGAGGTCGTGTCTGTATCATGCAAAGATACCAAATTTAACTGTAATAAATAATTGCTCGAATCAGTAAAAATTTATATTTTTGCAGTCCTCTATGCCAAAGAGGACCTGATTACGAATAATAAACAAGAAACATATGGCAAACGAAAAAGAAAGAAAAGCCCAGGAAGCAAAAGAAGCTGAAAGGCAGGAAAAAGTTGCAGAGCAGGTATCAAAGACCGACCAGTTCCTGAAAGAACATTCCAAACTCATATATGGCTGCCTCATCGCGCTGTTGCTCATCGGACTGGGCATTGTCGCATGGCAGAAGTTCATCCTCCAGCCCAAGAAGGCAGAGGGAATGGCTCAGATGTACCCCGCCGAGGCTTCTTACAGGGCCCAGGAGTACGAGCTCGCCCTTAACGGTGACGGGAATGTCCTTGGCTTCAAGCAGATCATTGACGAGTACGGCACCAAGGCCGGCGAAATCGTCTATTTCTACGCCGGAATGTGCAACCTTGAACTCGGCAACTATGAAGAGGCCATCTCCATGTTCAAGAAGTACAAGGGCAAGGAGTCGATCCTTTCCGCACGCAGCTACGGATGCATCGGTGATGCATATGTAGGTCTCGAGAAATATGCCGAGTCCCTTCCCTGGTACGAGAAGGCTGCAGCCAGGGCCAACAACCCCTTTGCGGCAACCTACCTTCTCAAGGCCGGCGTCGTCTGCGAGGAGATGGGCGACAATGCCAAGGCACTTGCTTTCTACAAGCAGATCAAGGATAAGTATCCCCAGTCTATGGAAGGCTACGATATTGACAAGTACATTTCCAGGATCGAGACTGTAATGTCCAACAAATAAAGCTGAAGCACTATGGGAAGAGCCTTTGAGTTCCGCAAGGAAAGGAAGCTTAAGAGATGGGGCCACATGGCCCGCACGTTCACCAGGCTTGGAAAGGAAATCACCGTAGCCGTCAAGCAGGGCGGTCCCGACGTGGTGGGCAATCCCAGGCTGCGTGCACTCATCGCCGAGGCCAAGAACGAGAGCATGCCCAAGGAGAACATCGAGCGTGCCATCAAGAAGGCGACTGACAAGGACCAGGGTGACTTCGCTGAAGTTACATATGAGGGATACGGTCCCTTCGGTATCGCCTATCTGGTAGAGACCGCTACTGACAACACCACCAGGACCGTGGCCAATGTCCGCAGCTATTTCACCAAGTGCGGCGGAACCCTCGGAAAGAACGGCAGCGTCAGTTTCATGTTCGACCACAAGTGCGTATTCCGTATCAAGGAGGATCCTGCAAATCCCATCGACCTTGAGGAACTCGAGCTTGAGCTCATAGATTTCGGCGCCGACGAGGTTTTCCGTGAGACTGATGTCGACCAGGACGACAATGAGACCAGCGAGATCGTCATCTACGGAGCATATGAGTCATATGGCGAGATCCAGAAATTCATAGAAGGCAAGAACTTCGAGCTGATTTCCGGTGGTTTCGAGAGGATCCCTACAGTTGACCTCAAGGATGTCACTCCCGAGCAGCGTGAGACCCTTGACAAGTTGACAGACCTCCTGGAGGATGATGACGATGTCACTCACGTTTACTCCACCCTGAAACCGTTGTCTGACGAATAATAAACTGTATAACCGATAGAGAGGCGACTGATATAAGTAATTATTGGTCGCCTTCTTTTTTTAATATGATGAGAAGCATTTTTACCAAAATTGCGGTCGCCCTGTTCATAGTTGCAGGGCTTGCCATGCCGCAAGAGGCGGCTGCCAGGAAGTTCGCAAACAGGGCAGAACGAATCGTTTCCGAAATCCACAACCCTGATTCCAAGTATGTTGTTGTAGTCTCTCACAGGGGCGACTGGAGGAATTATCCCGAGAATTCCATCCCGGGTATAGAGTCCGTGATCCGAATGGGTGTGGATGTGATGGAACTTGACCTCATGAAGACCAAGGACGGTGTCCTGGTTCTCAGCCATGACAAGACTCTTGACCGCTGTACGAAC
>CADCQP010000011.1 GCA_902803535.1 uncultured Bacteroidia bacterium
ATGAACGTAAACCTCAAGGTCAGCAAGAAGGTTTACCGCGACAAAGGCACCTTCTCGCTTTTCGTGAACAAGATTTTCGATGTACACCCGAACTACAAGAACTCCTACGGCGCCACGGTGCGCCGCAGCGTCCAGCCTTACTTCGGGATGGAACTGGATTTCAGGATATGAGAAAAGTCATATGCATATTGCTCACTGCGCTCCTCGGGCTGTCCTCCTGCGTAAAACAGGCGGAAACGGACGTATTCTGCTCTCTTTCCCTCACCGCCGTGATGCCTGACGGGAGCAACATCATGCAGATGACTGTGGACAACACCCTTCCGGGGAATTTCATCAGGAACGTCAACACCATGCAGCGATACGATTTCCCAGTCTTCGTGAACAACCATGGAGGCCCGCTAAGGGTACGGAAAGGCGTGTATACCATTGCATTCGATGCTCTCGCCCGCATAGCTGAAAGCAGCGGACTGGTTGAAAAGAAAGTGCGTTTCGTGGCCTACAGTTCTCCGGACAATGCCATAGAGCTGACCGGAGACAGCGCAGATGTCGAACTGAAACTGATCGTGCTGGAATGAAAGGACTGCGTAACATATTTGCCCTTGCCTTCATGCTGAGTTCCCTTGCAGCCTCAGCCCAGCACTGGCTTCCATTCAATACCCTGGTCCATGACGCTGAAGACCAGGTGTCTCCGACCGCATTCCTGGGCCGCTTCACATCTTCCTGGAATGACGCATCGGTGGGAGTGGACCTCAGGCGTGAGGATTCGGCATTCCTGCCCCAGGAAGGGAACGGGAAGCTTGAAGGCTTCTTCAACTACGGCACATATGTACGCTTCGGGAACGGTTCCGCAGCAAGGGGAGGCGCCAGGTATAGCAGGGGAGTAAAGAGGGACGTCATATGGAATTCCACCTCCGACTTCAGCATACTCTATCCATATGTTATGGCTGATTCGCTTGAATGCGACCTCCAGAGCGAGCAGTACTCTTTCAACGGCTATTACGCGACGCATGCCGGGAAATTCGTCCTGGGAGGAGGAGCGCAGTACAGGGCCCTGCATGAGTACAGGGACTTCGACCCGCGCCCCCGCAACATCACTTCGGACCTGAAGGTAAGCGCCTCTGCCGGCTATCCCGTAAAGTCCTATCTGCTGGACCTTTCTGCAAGTTTCCGCAAATACTACCAGAACCAGGCGCTCACTTTCTACAACAAGAAGGGAGCCAACACCAACGAATTCCAGTTCCTTGGTCTCGGCGCACATTATCCCAGGTTCGAAGGAAGTGAGAACTTCTACAGGACCTATTACAAAGGCTTCGGATGGTCTGCGGCACTCTCGATGCGTCCTGCAGATGGAGCTGACGGATGGAGCAGCGCCCTATCGCTTGCCTCCCTGTCACTTAAAAGGCGCCTTCCCATCCTCAACAATGCTGTCCTGTGCGAACTGAATACGCTGAACGCCGGCATCTTCACCTCCCTGAGGAACACCAAGGGACGGGTCCGTCACAACACCCTCCTGAAAGCCGGCTACGAACACCGCCAGGGTATCGAGCCGCTCCTGGACAGCAAGAGCGGAAGCGATTTCGGAAGCATGCTGGATGTAGAAATGTACACCGCCGACATCCTCAGCGGCTCAATTGAGTCGGTAATAGAGTTCCCGCGTGAAAAAGGCACGCTTACACTGAATCCCTCTGCTTCAGCATACAGTTTCAGCTCCGGATATGTCTATCCTGAGCGCAAGATGGACTTCGCATATGCCGAAGCCGGAGCAGGAACGTCATACCGCTCCTCCATCGGGAAACTGGCATATTACATCGGAGCGGAAGCCCTCTACAAAGTAAATCTCGGTGGCAGCCTGGACATTCCGTCCGACTTCACCCAGGAGCTCATCGCGGCGCACTACGGCAGAATGCATGCCGCTTTCACAGACAACTGCCTGAGCGCCGGCCTGAACGCCAGGATCAAATACGGCATATGTTACCTCTCAATGTCTTACCGCAGGCTTTTCTTCGGTTCCGGAAACGGGACGGACTGCCTGTGTTCAGCCCTGGGACTTGAATTCTGAATCATATGATCAACTAAATACATAAAAACCATGAAAAAAATCTTTTATCTCTTGACTCTTGTTGCAGTTACACTTACCGCCTGCAACAACGACCCTGAAACCAAACTCGAGATCGGCAACGCCTCCCTCGAGGCCGATGCTGCCGGCGGAACCTACACTTTCAACGTAAATTCCAACTCTGCATGGACCATTACCACCGACAACCAGACCTGGTACACGGTCACTCCTACCTCTGGCCAGGATAACGGCACTGTCACAGTCACGGTCGAGCCCTACACCGATGCTGCCGGAAGAAGCGCACAGATTACCGTCACTGCCGACGACAAGATCGCAAATGTAACCCTCGTCCAGGCACGTCCTGCAGTTCCTTCGGATCCCGAAGCAACCATCAAGAAGTACAACAGGACAGCGGGGACCGTCACTTTCGAGGCTCCTGAAGGATACACCTACAAGATTGCCTGCGACAGCGACTGGGCACGCGTAACCGCACAGGAAGGCAACACCATTACGGTTTCCTACGACACCAACGCAAGCGGTTCTTCCCGTACCGCCACCTTCAGCGTCATGACAACCGACGACCAGACCCTCGAGACCTTCACCATAGAGCAGAGCGCGAACCTCGTCGAGAAAGGGCAGCTCGTCATCGAAGAAGTCTTCTTCACAGGCACGGCCATCCCTGACGGAGACGGGAGCACCTCCGGCGACCAATACATCAAGATCACCAACAACTGCGACGAGACAGTCTATGCAGACAGCCTCATAATCGGTCTCTCCGCACTTTCTTCAAACGTAGCTTCCACAGGAGCATATTTCAAATATCCTGAGACCCCTGACAGCGTCGCCCTCTCTTCAATCTACATGGTTCCCGGCAAGGGACGCGATGTCGCAATCGAACCCGGCAAATCCATCGTCCTCGCCATCGCAGCCCTGGATTATTCCAAAGACAATCCAGGTGCCGTCAACCTCAGCAAGGCAGACTTCGAGTTCTACGATGAGAACGACATATACCCAGACACCGACAATGCCGACGTGCCCAATCTCGTCGCATGGGTCAAATCATCCTTTACGATAACCATTCTCCATGGACGCGGGTATGAAAGCTACGCCATCCTGTCACTCCCATACGGAGTCAATCTGGACACGATCCTCAATGAGTACATATGGAAAGGCGAAAGGACCTTCATCATGAACGGTGAGCCACTCGGCAAGCCCAGGGACTTCTCCAATCTCGGCTACCTCCTTATGCCCAACACATGGGTACTGGACGGAGTAAACTGCGCCGTGGAGCAATATCTCGGAACTCTCGCATTCAACCCCAGCGTCGATTCAGGATGGACCGGCTGCGGCAAGATTGACAACGATCCCGACAGGCTTGGCAAGAGCGTCCGCCGCATCAACACCGCAGGCAAGCTGGCCGATACCGACAACTCCACCAACGACTTCCAGAAAGACTCAAAGCCATCCATTAAGTAAAAGACCATTTCTTTAGTTTTAGTTTAGTTTCAAGGTTGCCTGCAAAGTTCGGCAGAAATGCTTAACTTTGCAGGC
>CADCQP010000012.1 GCA_902803535.1 uncultured Bacteroidia bacterium
AGCCTTGCGTTCCTCTTGTCTGCACAGAAAAGCTAAATGTATTCATACCCGACCAAGTGCCAGGATGTGTTCAAAGATGGCGTTAGGGCAATCAATGCCTCTCTATCCTCCCCGGGCTCGGCGGTCTCCGCCGCCGCTGGTTTTTCTCATGCGCCGCCCCTCCGAGATGCACATCCTGGATTCATACCTTGTGCCTGAGATGCCGCCGCATCACTGGGAAAATCAGCCGGTCTGCTGGGTTCGCCTGTGCAACGCCGGAAGTCCCGTTGATGTCTTCACCCGGCTGCGCTTGGATCGCCGCATAGCGAATCATATTGGTGTAGCTCAGGTACTTCCCTGACCCGGAATTGCTCAGTTGACCTACCTTGATCAGCTGTCCGTTCTCCAGTTCCGGACTTGTTACGAGAAGAGTATGGCTGTCTACAAAGAACGTCGGACATTCTTCGTCGTCGATGAGCAGTTTGCTGGACTGGGTAAAGTGTTCTCCATGCACGTAACAAATTGTATCCGTTACCACCTCCAGGGAATCGAGAACGGGTGTGTTGATACCCATCTTCATGCTGACCCTTTCATACGGGGATGACTGACCGTATACATATTTTTCTCCGTACAAAATGTCGTACTGGAGCGTCTGCATATCCATCTGGTATAGTTTGCTTTCCTGTTCTGTTTGATGGAACCGGAACATCGTGCCTGTATGGAGGTCCAACCGGTCAAACAGCTCGGCAACAGCCTGATAGGAAGCGATGTCCTTTTTTTCCTGGGGGAGCCCGATGTTATCCCACATCAGATACCTTGTCTGGAACGTACTTCCCACGGTCAGGTCATTGTCCGCAAGTCCCATTGTGGGGAGATGGTCGCCGTAAAACATGATGACGGTGGGCTCGCCCCGCGCTTCCATCGTATCGATGAGGTTCCTGACAAACTGGTCCATCTCGTGGATTTGATTGACGTAGTATTCCCACTGGCAGTTCTTTTCTTCGCTCTCTGCGCCGGTCACCTCGATGGCGGGGCTTTCGATCTCGTCCTCCGCGGGATAGGCCCCGTGCCCTTGGACGGAAACGGCAAATATGAAATCACGGGTATTGGTCGCGTCAAGGCATTTGTTGATGTAAGGAAGCAGCGTGCGGTCCCGCATCCATCCGATCTCATTGACATCATTCTGGTTATCCATGTATTCATTTGAAGTGAAATCACGGAAGCCGAGATTGGGATAGACCGACTTACGGCTGTAGAAGGTGGCATAATTATTGTGAACGGCGTGTGCGGTCAGTCCGAGATTGTCCAGAACATAGGCGGCCGATTCACACGCCTCTTCCTTTAGAATTCCCTTGTAGGGATACTCGCCTGAGCCAAAGTAGCGAAGAGACATGCCGGTCAGGGTCTCAAACTCAGTATTTACCGTTCCCGCGCCTATCGTCGGCACGGTGTACAGACCGGATGTATACGCTTCGGACAGCGCATGCCAGTTTGGCAGCGGATCTTCCGAGAATTCAAGATACCGGACTGCTTTCGGATCAAAAAATGATTCCAACTGTACAATAATGATATTCGGCAGGTCATCACGCTGTCCAACCGCCGGATCGCCCTCCTGATCCACGATGCCCCGAACCAGTTCTTCCGAATAATTCCAGGGTTTCTCTATGCCGGTATCGGTGACAGTGATGCACAGGCAATAGGGGAATCCGTAATCCTGGTAGGCGAAGGCAATATTTCCGAAATAGGTCGACAGTTGTTTTGTGTTGTAGTAAAGATGCGTCAATCCGTAAAAACCGACGCAAGCAGCCAGGATGCAAGGGACGATGATCCTGAGATTCCGTTTCCCTCGGTATATCGGGCCTTTGAAAAACAAGATAATAAACGCGATCGCAATGGTGATGAGGACTCCGATCAGCAGGATCTCTGTGGGCTTTGACAGGTACTTGCCGAAGACGGCAACGCCCTCAATGATCAAATTAAGGTCCGGGCCGGTCAGGGGAGTGACACGGTTGGCGAGAAGGATGCCGTTGGCCGCCCCCAGGACCAGCCATACCGCAAAGATGAGTGCGCGCCAGAAGGTCCTTCTCCTGAAGAGAAATGCAGGAAGTGTTGTGATAAAGATCAGAATCGTGTTATAGACGAAGATTTTCGTGCTATGATCAAAAAACACAGCTGCCTGGGCTGGCGAGTGCCGGGCCATACATTCAATTATAAAATAAAGGATGAGGCATGCGAAGAACTGCAGAACGACCGCGTATCGATTGCAAAGACGAAGGGCGCGTTCCCGCAATGAGCCGATTTGATATGATTCTTCCATTGTATTTATTTAAACCTTAAAACAAAAACGAAAGTGGATCCCACTGGTGAAAAAACACCATTACCTGGTACGTGACCGCGTCTGTTCCAAAGCGGCCGGCTATATTTATGTACAGCGGGGAACCTCGTCCAGGGAGCCCCGGCATCGCATCATGATCCGGGAAGCACGCTTTCCTCTTAGGGCATCAGCCTCCGGATGAAAATGAATTATACTCCATCAGATATTGAACTGTCAACCAGAATTATCTTTGGGAGAGAACAAACCCATGAATCTCAATCTGTAACACATCTGCAAGAAGTGGTCTCCGTTGAGAGACAAGTATCGCACTCTTTGGAAGACCGTTGTTCGTCAGTATGGTATGGTACGTTACTGCCTTGACGGCCATAACAACATCCGCACTCTCCGCAGATAATCCTGCTGGAAAAGATGTCATGTGGACGATAGCAAAGACACGGGAGCTTCTATGGAATCAACGAGGTTATACAGCCCCGCCAATG
>CADCQP010000013.1 GCA_902803535.1 uncultured Bacteroidia bacterium
CGCTGAATCTCCGGCCGCAGAAGAAAACAGCGACTCCGGGATAATCTACGGAGTACAGGTAATGGCGTCCCCAAAGGTCCTCAAAGAGGGCGACCCGTTCTTCAAGGGCTATAGGATGACGGCGGTTCCTTTCGGCAAATTGTACCGCTATATAATAGTCGTCTCAAGCGGAGAAATTCCATCCAGGGAAAAACTCGCGGAGATAAAAAAACAGTTCCCCGGATCCTACCAGGTAAAGGTGGAAAACGGGGAAGTAAGCCGTTTCTAAAATCGTTTAAAATAATTACTGCATATATCGCATACAATAAAAAATGTATTTCATTATTTTGAGAAATTCAAAATAAATAAGACATTGAAAAGTTGTTAGTTATGCGGTTATAAATTTTATGATGCACTGATTATCAAGCACTTATAAACACATATTTTTATAGTGCCTGCATCTATAATATGGAAAAAAGATTCTGAAAAAACAATAGTTAAAAAGTTTTTTTATTACTCTTTTTTAAACAATATTTGCACTAGAAAATCACTCATAAAATTGGAGAACCAGGGAAAACATATGGAAGTATGGGATAACTGTCTGCGGATCATTGAACAGATCATTGAACCGCAGAAGTTCCAGACTTGGTTCAAGCCGATCCGTCCGGTAAAGTTCGAGCGTTCCACCCTGACAATCGAGGTCCCCTCGGATTTTTTCAGGGAGTATCTTGAAGGTGCGTTCCTGGACGTCCTGAAGAAGACCCTCAAGAGGGTCATCGGTGCAGATGCACGCCTTTTCTACCAGGTCAAGCCGGTCAAGGTTGAGAAACCTATGGTCTTTCCGGCTGCCAGCGGGCTTACTCCGGTCAACAAGACAGTTCCGATCAACACTTACCAGCCGTCAGGCAATCCAAATCCCTTCGTGTATCCGGGTATCCAGCGCGTACAGATCAATCCGCGTCTCAATCCGGCCTACTGTTTCGACAACATAGTGGAAGGGGAGTGCAACAAGATGGGAGTCACCGCAGGTGAGAGCATTTCCATGTCTCCGGGCAAGACCCCGTTCAACCCTCTCTTCATTTTCGGAGGGCCCGGCCTGGGCAAGACCCACCTCTGCCAGGCTATCGGTATCTCCATCAAGGAGAAATTCCCTGAGCTTGTAGTCCTCTATGTCACCGGGAACGAATTCAAGACCCAGTACATGGATGCCGTTGCCGTCCGCAACAAGCTGACCGACTTCCTGGCCTACTACATGAAGATCGATGTCCTGATAGTGGACGACATACAGGATCTCATGGGCCAAGGATCGCAGAACGCCTTCTTCAACATCTTCAACCACCTGCACCAGAACGGGAAACAGCTGGTCTTCACTTCTGACCGCGCTCCCGTTGACCTGCAGAACTTTGAAGAAAGGCTGCTGTCCCGCTTCAAATGGGGACTGTCCGTCGAGCTGCTCAAGCCGGATTACGCCACAAGGCTGGCGATGCTCCGCTCCAGGTGCCGCAGGGAAGGCGTTGAAATCGGAGACGACGTACTCGAGTACCTTGCCAACAGGATCAAGTCCAATTTCCGTGAACTCCAGGGCGCCCTTATCTCTCTGATAGCCCACGCGACCCTCCTCCACAGGGGAATCACGGTCCAGCTTGCGGAGAGCATCACCGACAACATCATCGGGGAAGAGCAGAACGATATCACCATAGAGAAAGTGCAGAAGGTCGTGTGCGAGTACTTCGGGATCAACAGGGAAACCCTCCTGTCCAAATCCAGGAAACGCCAGATCGTACAGGCCAGGCAGATAGCGATGTACATGAGCCGTAACATGATCGACGGCTGCTCCCTCTCCACCATCGGCGCCGAAATAGGCGGGAAAGACCACGCCACGGTACTGCATGCCTGCAACACTGTGTCCGACCTCATGTCGACGGACAAGACCTTCAGGCAGTATGTCTCGGACATAGGCAAGATACTGGCCCCCGACGAAAGATAACACCAACCATATGGATTCCTCAAAAGTTCTCGAAATCTTCAAGGAGATCACCCGCATTCCAAGAGAGTCCGGGAAAGAAGCTCCCATGACAAGCTGGCTCCAGAAGTGGGCAGCCGACCACGGCCTGGAATGCAAGACTGACGCAATCGGCAACGTCAACATCATACGTCCCGCCTCAAAAGGCAAGGAAAAACTCCCGGGAATAGTCCTCCAGGCCCATCAGGACATGGTGTGCGAGAAGAGGGCCGGAGTCCAGCACGATTTCTCCAAGGATCCGATAAACTATGTCATCGAAGATGGTTGGATGATAGCCAAGGACACTACACTTGGTGCCGATGACGGAATCGGGATCGCGGCCGCGCTCGCACTCATGGAAAGCGACCTTGAGCTCCCGAGGATCGAATCCGTGTTCACCATCTCGGAAGAAACGGGGATGGACGGGGCTTTCGCCATGCAGGAAGGCTTCTTCACAGGCAAGACACTCATCAACCTTGACTCCGAAGATGAAGGCCAGATCTTCATCGGATGTGCCGGCGGAGTGGACACCACGGCAGAATTCACATATGAACCCCAGGTCCAGAATGCCGGATGGCATCCGGTCAAGCTCGACATCACCGGAGGACTCGGAGGTCACAGCGGAGACGATATCAACAAAGGCCGCCTGAATACCGTGTCGGCAATGGCCCGTTTCATCGAGCAGGAGAAGGAACACGGCATGCAGCTCATCATATTCATGGGAGGCGGGAAGCCCAACGCAATCGCACGTGAATGCGAGGCTGTCATCGCAGTACCGACCGAAAGCGAGACCGTGAAGCGCTTCCAGGCATGGAGCGAGTCGCTGAAAGCCGAATATGCCGAGTCCGATCCGAACCTCAAGTTCGAAGCCGGAGCATTCCGCTGCAGCGAAAAAGCCATATGCGATGAAGTCGGAGACAAGCTTGTCCACGCCCTTGCGACTTGCCCCCACGGGGTTATCGCGATGAGCAACAGCATTCCCGGCCTTGTGCAGACATCTACCAACCTGGCTTCGGTCCACATGAAGACCGCAGGCAAGGTCGAAGTCGTCACCAGCCAGAGGAGCGACGTTCCGGATGACCTTGACCTCATAGCCGCGAAAGTCCGCAAATGCTTCGACGATGCCGGCGCATGCACATGCCATAACGGCAAATATCCCGGATGGACCCCGAACACTGATTCCCATATACTCGGCATATGCAAAGAGTCTTATGTCAAGCTCTTCGGCAGGAAGCCCCTCGTAGTGGCCATCCACGCCGGCCTGGAATGCGGCCTGTTCGGAGAAAAGTTCCCCGGCCTTGACATGGTTTCCTTTGGTCCGACCCTCCGCGGTGTCCACACTCCCGGAGAGCGCCTTGACCTGGAATCCCTGGACAAGTTCGTCCGGCTGCTCGAAGATGTAACAGTCAATTTCCGTTAGAAATGCCACTGATCGCTCCCTCAATGCTCGCTGCGGACTTCCTGCACCTGGACAGGTGCGTGGATGTGGTCAACCGCAGCGGAGACATTTTCCATCTGGACATCATGGACGGGACATTCGTCCCGAACATATCATTCGGTTTTCCGGTGATCGAGGCGATTGCCAGGGAAGCCAGGCGCCCGATGGATGCCCACCTGATGGTGGTGGAGCCGTGGAAGTGGATTGAACAGGTCGCTTCGATCGGCGCGCGGATGATGAGCGTGCATCTCGAAGCGGTCAGGGACATGAGCGCCTATGCCGGATACCATGGTGTCAGCCTGAGTGGAGACAAGACAGTCGAGACACTGGAAGCGATCCAGGCGGCCGGGATGAAGGCCGGCCTTGTCATAAATCCAGACATCCCTGTAAATGAATTGTTTCCGTTCCTCGGGAAAGCGGATTTCGTGCTCCTGATGTCAGTGTATGCCGGATTCGGCGGTCAGAAATTCATTGAGGAGACATATGACCGTGTCAGGCAGGTAAAGGCAGAATGCGTACGCCAGGGAAGGGCGCCGGTCTTTACCGGCGATTCCTGGAGCGGATGTGCCGTTGAAGTTGACGGAGGGGTTTCACCCTCGAATGCTTCCGCACTCTCACAAGCCGGAGCCGACATCCTGGTCGCAGGTTCAGCCGTATTCAAGTCAGAAGACCCTGTCGCTACAGTCGCGGCAATGAAGGCCTGAGTCAGATCAGGAAACTGACTTCCTTGAAGTAGTAAAGCCTGTCGGAACCGTCCGGCAGGCTTATTTTCAACCTGCCGTCTTCCAGCACGCCGGTTATCCTGCCCTGGAATTCGGTTCCAGTTGCACAATCCACATATGTACACAGGCGACCGAAACGATAGAGGCGTCCGGTGTATTCCCGGTCAAGGGTTCCGTCATCGCAGAATACACTTTCCATCCTGGAGGCGAATGCCTTGCAGAAGGTTTCCAGCACCTCATCCACGGAGTATTCCACACCTGTAGCCAAGGACATGGAGACAGGGTTTACCAGCGAAGGGGGGAACTCTTTCTGGTTCACGTTCAGGCCTATCCCGATAACTGATGTTGACAGCTGGTCCCCGGAAAGGGAATTCTCTATGAGCATCCCGCATATCTTGCTGTTCCTGACATAGATGTCGTTCGGCCACTTTATGGCCGCATTGATGCCATATGCATCCAGGACGTCGCATACTGCCAGTGAAGAAGCCTTCGAAAGACAGAACGCAGATGAGACGGGAAGGGAGGGCGTAAGGCCGGGACCGTATTTCAGGACCAGCGAAAATGTCAGGTTCTCTCCTGCAGCCGCGGACCATGAATTGCCACGCTGTCCGCGTCCGGCGGTCTGCTCGCGGGCGGCGATCACTGACATGTTGTCATATGTGCCGATGTGCCTCAGGGCCTCGTCATTGGTGGAATCCAAGCAGTTGAACCACTTTATATGGTATTCCTTCGTCATCAGTACGTTTTTTGTTGTATATTTGTAGATAATTTGGACAAATTTACACAGAATCCATTAAATGATAACACACGATTTGAGAGTTGTGGCTGACGCCATGCTGGACAAGAAGGCTTTGGATGTCGTAAAGATCGACCTCAGGCCCATCGGGACAGCCATAACGGACTATTTCATGATATGCAGCGGGACTTCCACCACCGCTGTTTCCGCCATCGCCGAAAACGTGATGCGGAAGATGCGCGAGGAGGGACGCCATCCGCTCAGGGCACAGGGATTCGAGAACAATTTCTGGATCATAATCGATTACGGTGACCTGGTAGTCCATATTTTCCTCCCGGAATACAGGGAATTCTACCGTCTGGAAGACCTTTGGGCGGACGCTCCGCGCAAGGAGTACACCCAGATGTCCCACAAGCACAATAAAAGGAAAGCCAATGCCCCAGCTGAACAATAACCCCGACCCCAGGCCGGGAGGCAGGAAGTTCCGTTTCAATCTTTCGTGGCTGTATTTCATCCTGATCTGCCTGATCGGGTGGATGCTGTTCAGCCAGGGAGGAGCGAACCCGCAGAAAATAGAGTGGGCGCAGGTGCAGTCCATGATCCGCGACGGAGATGTCAAGGAAATCAAGTATGTCCGCAATGATTTCAAGGGCGAGATAACAGTCCGCCCGGACCGTATTGCAAAATACGCTTCTTCATTCGGAGGACAGGTTCCGAAGAGTTCCCCTCATTTCTATTTCCTGAACTCTGCATCCTTTGATGCAGAAAGGGAATTCGGGGCCCTGAACGCGGACCTTCCTGAAGACCAGCAGGTGAAAATAGTGATGGAGAACGCGTCCAGGACATGGGAATCCGTCCTCGAATGGCTCATTTTCCCGCTCCTGCTGATACTGATGTGGGTGTGGATGTTCCGCGGGTTCAACCGCCAGATGGGCGGAGGTGCCGGCAACCAGCCCGGAGGGATCTTCTCAGTCGGCCGTTCGACCGGTAAACTTGCAGACAAGAAAGACGTAAAGGTCACATTCAAGGATGTAGCAGGACTCCACGGCGCGAAGGAAGAAGTCATGGAAATAATTGATTTCCTGCGCAATCCTCAGAAATACACATCCCTTGGAGGAAAGATCCCCAAAGGTGTCCTCCTGGTCGGCCCCCCGGGAACAGGAAAGACCCTTCTCGCAAAGGCGGTCGCAGGTGAAGCCGACGTGCCGTTCTTCTCGATCTCAGGTTCTGATTTCGTTGAGATGTTCGTGGGAGTAGGCGCCTCCAGGGTACGCGACCTGTTCCGCCAGGCAAAGGACAAGGCCCCCTGCATCGTATTCATCGACGAGATTGACGCAGTAGGACGTGCGCGCGGAAAGAACGTGGGATTCTCTTCCAATGACGAAAGGGAGAACACCCTGAACCAGCTCCTGACCGAAATGGACGGCTTCGGGACCAACTCCGGAGTAATCATACTCGCAGCGACCAACCGTGCCGACATCCTTGACAAGGCCCTGATGAGGGCCGGACGTTTCGACCGCCAGATCTATGTGGACCTGCCTGAACTCGACGAGAGGGAAGAGATTTTCAAGGTCCACGTCAAAGGCCTTAAACTGGCATCCGATTTCAACCTCAAGTCAATGGCCCAGCACACACCGGGATTCTCCGGTGCCGACATAGCGAATGTCTGCAACGAGGCTGCTCTGACCGCCGCCAGGAAAAACCATGACGGGATCACACAGGACGACTTCATGCAGGCCGTGGACAGGATCGTGGGCGGCATCGAACGCAAGGGCACTGTCATGACCATGGCCGAAAAACGCACTACGGCCTTCCATGAAGCAGGACACGCCGTGGTAGGCTGGCTCCTTCCGAATGCCGATCCGGTCTTCAAGGTCAGCCTGATCCCGCGCGGACAGGCCCTCGGCCTGACCTGGTCGCTTCCCACTGAAAGGAAGATCTGGTCCAAGTCCTACATGATGGACCAGATGTGCCAGCTGATGGGCGGACGTGCAGCCGAGGAGATTGTGAACGGCGAGCCGGCCACGGGAGCGCTGAATGACCTTGAAAGGCTTACCAAGATGGCCTACAGCATGGTCCAGTACTACGGAATGAGCCCGGCGGTAGGGGAGATGTCATTCTACGATTCGACCGGAGCCAGGGGATATGACCTGACGAAGCCCTACAGCGAGAAGACAGCCGAGATGATGGATGTGGAAGTCAAGAGGATCATACAGGAAGTCCATGACAAGACCATGTCCATCCTGCAAAGCCATATGGACGGATTCACCGCAATGGCAGAGCTTCTCCTTGAGAAGGAAGTGATATTCTCAGACGACATCAGCCGCATACTCGGACCGAAAGTCAAGCCGGAAGAGGCTCCGACGGAAAGCAGCGAAGGAACAAAAGAAGAGATTCAACAGGAGCAGAGCGTATGAAACCAGTAGTGACACGGACGATATCAGGCATATTCTTCGTCCTGGCGATGCTGGGAGGATTGCTTTTCAACAAGTACATCTTCGCAGTATTGATCATGACAATCATGTCCATATGCATGATTGAGTTCTACACTATGACCCTGGGCGGCAAGCACCGCTGGACCTCAGGGCTTGCCGTAGTAACCGGAATTGCTTTCTTCGTGCTCCTGTTCTGTTACTGCACTCTCGGGATGAAGGCACACTTCGTTTCACTGAGCATCCTGCCGGTCTTCGTGATCATGGTCATGTCCCTGTTCTCTAAAGACAAGGAAAGCTTCGGGGAAATCTCCCACATCTACACCGGACTGCTTTACATCGCCATCCCGTTCAGCCTTTCGAACCTCATAGCATTCGACTCATACGGAGAATTCACGGGGCGCCTGCTCCTGTGCTTCTTCGTCATAATCTGGTGCTCCGACGTCGGAGCATATTCCGTCGGGATAGCATTGGGAAAAGGACGCAAGAAGCTTTTCCCGAGCGTGTCGCCTAACAAGACCTGGATCGGCGCATGGGGAGGGATGGCATTCGCGATCCTCGCAGCCATCATCCTCCACAAGACCGGGCTGCTTCTGCCAGGACACTCCTTGCTGCACCCTATAGTGCTTGCAGCCCTCCTGGATGCAGCCGGAGTCTGCGGCGACCTTTTCGAATCTCAATGGAAACGCTGGTCCGGGATCAAGGATTCCGGTAACATAATTCCCGGACACGGAGGAATGCTGGACCGTTTCGACTCAGCTATATTCGCAGTTCCGGTAGGAGCTGTATATCTTTCACTTTTCGGCTTACTCTAAGCATATGCATCTGGATCAAAATTCATATGGCGCAGCCGCCCTGGTACTCGGTATCTGTATTGTCGGATTCATCCTTCTCGGGTTCATCCCGTCAAAGTGGATCTCTTGGGCGCTCCGCATCCTCCTGATCGTCTTTTCTGCGTTCGTCATATGGTTCCACAGGGTACCGTCCAGGAATATCGCGGGCGGGCCTTCGGAAGTTACCGCAGTAGCCGACGGAAAGATAGTAGTAGTGGAGAAAGTATATGAAAGCGAGTACCTTAAAAGGGACTGCATCCTGGTCGCGACTTACATGAACTTCTTCGACGTCCATGCCAATTTCTGGCCCATGAGCGGCGAGATAACCTATTACAAATACCACCCGGGCCTTAACAAACTGGCCTTCCTGCCCAAATCCTCCGACCTGAACGAGCATTCCTCATCTGCTTTGAAAAACGAATACGGAGAAATCTTCTTCAAGCAGATCGCAGGCACTTTCGCACGCAGGATAGTGTGCTACTCCAAGGAGGGGAGCCACGAGACCAAAGGCGAACAGATGGGCATCATCAAATTCGGCTCGAGGATTGACATGTTCCTCCCCCTTGATGCAAAGGTCAAGGTCAAACCGGGCGACCTGGTCAGGGC
>CADCQP010000014.1 GCA_902803535.1 uncultured Bacteroidia bacterium
GGATCGTCAAGGTCCTGTCCCTCCGCTCCGAGGCTTTTCATGAAATTCCTTTCTGTCCAGAATAAGCAAATCTTTGCTTCCGGAACAATGTAAAATTTTTTCATAATGGTTATAACTGCTTTAATTTCTATTATTTGCAAATGTAAATAATTTCCACAAAGAAATGCAATTTTTTTACATTTTCTTCTGCTTCAAGACAACATTGCTGAAATAAGCGGTCTCCTTCAGGTCTTCCTCGTGCGAGCATATGAACAAACCGACATAGCACTCCTGCGGCAGATTCAGTTCTATTGAGACATCGTCACTATCCGGAAGCACACCTGAAGAAGTACGGACTGCAATCCTGTCGCCGCTGCGAATCAGGCATATGGATGTCTCTCCTTTCGACTCCTTCACGGATTTTTCTTCAAGTGTAATGTCACCTGTCGCAGAGCGGTACTGCAGAGATGTCAGGCCGTCACCATGGATCGCTATGTCGGCATAACGCGAATCCGGAGCGAGACTCTCCCTGATCATGAAACCGATCTTGCGGTGGGGATTGACCCCTTCACCTTCGAATTTCACGGCACCCGAAATGCTGAAATCTCCTGTCACCTTTTTCCAAACGAAATAGCAGGCATCGGTATTGCCCCAGAGGTTGACTCCTGCACCGGTGAGGGTGTAAACATTCTGCTGAGAATCGAAGGAGCATGAGCCCGGATGGCTCACAACCCCGACATCACAGGCATTTGTGAAGATCTGCTTCGCACCATGGCTGCAACTTACCGCCGAGGGCAGCATGAGGATGCAGAGAAAAAGGGCAGATAGTTTATTCATATGATTGATTTTGATTGATCCTAAATTCCTTCTCCCTCGTCGAATTCGCGGACATATATCGCACGACCCTGAAGTATCCGCGAATGCGGCGGAACATCATGCGTAAGCCATATGTTACCTCCCACCACAGTGTCATGCCCGATGGTGACGCGCCCGAGGATCGACGTATTGGAATAAACCGTGACGTTGTCCTCGAGGATGGGATGGCGGGGGATGTTGACCGGCCTTCCGGAGGCATCGTACCTGAAATTCCGGGCGCCCAAAGTGACGCCCTGGTAAATCGTGACATGCTCTCCGATTACGGAGGTCTCTCCGATTACCACTCCGGTCCCATGGTCTATGGCGAACCATCTGCCTATCTTCGCGGCAGGATGGATATCGATGCCGGTTAGGGAATGGGCCAGTTCGGTAATCATCCTGGGGACGATTTCGACACCCAGCTCCAGGAGCTTATGTGCTGCCCTGTAATTGATCATCACCTTCACGCCCGGGTAGCAGGCTACTATCTCGTCGGCATTCTCCGCCGCCGGATCATTGTCCAGGATGGCCTCGACATCGGTTTTGAGGTCGTCTACTATCCCAGGGAGAGCTTCCATGAACCTGTCGGCGGTGAGATTGTCACTGAACGACTCCACGAACGAGCGGATCTTGGGAAGGCAGTCGCCATTCCCGCAGAAAGCATATTCGCGGAGTGCGCCTACGAATTCAAGGATAGCAGTCTCGGACGGAAGGGTGCAAGGTCTCATACAGGATAATCTTCAAAAGCGTATAGTACTGTGGAAAGATAGCGTTCGCCCGTGTCAGGGAGCAACGCCACAATGGTCTTGCCGGCATTCTCTTCCATAGCCGCAAGTTTGAGGGCCGCGGCATAGGCAGCGCCGGAGGAGATTCCCACAAGCAGTCCCTGCTCCCTGGCAAGGCGGCGGGATGCGCCTATGGCTTCTTCGTCGGAGACCGGAAGGACGCAATCGACTATGGATGGATCATATGTATCAGGGACGAAACCAGCACCGATTCCCTGGATCTTATGCTTGCCTGCAGGATTCCCGGAAAGCACGGCCGAGGAAGCCGGCTCCACAGCCACCACCTTCACGCTCGGTTTACGCACCTTCAAAGCTTTGCCGACACCACTGACGGTTCCGCCGGTCCCGACTCCAGCGATAAAGACATCTACCTGGCCTTCAGTTGCTTCCCAGATCTCAGGACCGGTCGTGGCCTCATGGGCGGCAGGATTGGCAGGATTCACGAACTGCCCGGGAATGAATGAGCCTGGTGTCTCCCGGTGAATCTCCTCGGCCTTGGCGATGGCGCCTTTCATGCCTTCGCTGCCGGGGGTGAGCACAAGCTTGGCACCCAATGCCTTGAGAAGGCTGCGGCGCTCGATGCTCATGGTGTCCGGCATGGTAAGGATCACCTTGTAACCCCTGGCCGTCCCGACCCATGCGAGCCCCACGCCGGTGTTGCCGCTGGTAGGTTCAATAAGGGTTGCCCCCTTTTCGATAACTCCCCTCTTCTCGGCATCCTCTATCATCGACAGGGCTATGCGGTCCTTGACGCTGCCACCGGGATTGAAACGCTCAAGTTTCAGCAGGATACGGGCTGCACCGCCAGGGACTTCCAGCAGCGGTGTATTCCCGATAAGTTCAGTAAGGTTCTTGTAAATCATAATAGTTAAGTTTTTGGTTAAGCATTGGTTTTTACATGTCTAACAAAGATAGACAACTATCCCAAAATCTCCA
>CADCQP010000015.1 GCA_902803535.1 uncultured Bacteroidia bacterium
ACCGCGACTCGAACGCGGGACCCCCTGCTCCCAAAGCAGGTGCGCTAGCCAACTGCGCCACACCCCGAAAAGGACTGCAAATATACATGGTTTTCGTCAATCCGCAAAAAATAGTATATTTGTCTGATATGATAGTTCAAGCGCATAATATCTGCAAAAGCTTTGGAAACCTGAAGGTTCTCAAGGGAATTGACCTGAGCGTCGCACCAAGGGAGGTCGTCTCCATAATGGGCGCGTCCGGAGCCGGCAAATCTACCCTGCTGCAGATCCTGGGCACCCTTTCGACACCTGACGAAGGAAGCCTTTCCATCGACGGGACGGATGTCCTGAAGCTGGACGGCAAATCCCTTTCAGCCTTCCGTAACCGCAGGATCGGATTCGTCTTCCAGTTCCACCATCTCCTTCCCGAGTTCACCGCGGTGGAGAACGTGATGATCCCGGCCCTGATCGGCGGGACATCAGCCAGGGACGCCAGGAATAAGGCTCTCGGACTCCTGGACAGGCTGGGGCTTTCGGAAAGGACAGAGCACAAGCCGTCCCAGCTCTCGGGAGGCGAGCAGCAGAGGGTCGCGATAGCCCGGGCCCTGGTGAACGATCCTGCCGTCCTTTTTGCGGACGAGCCGTCCGGGAACCTCGACAGCGTGACCAAGACCAGCCTCCACGAGCTCTTCTTCCAGCTGCGTGAGGATCTCGGACAGACTATCATCATTGTCACCCACGACGACGGCCTGGCCCGAATGTGCGACAGGACCCTGCTGATCCGTGACGGCCTCATCGACGGCTGAACGGGTGACTGGACCAAACAGGAAAACGTATACTAAAACATCTGACTATGGGACAACTACAAGAAAGATACAAGTCCTACCGGGTACCCCAGGGCTATATGGCAAAGGGAGTCTATCCCTATTTCCGCGCCATCAAGGGCAAGCAGGGCACCGAGGTCGACATGGAAGGACACCATGTCCTGATGTTCGGCTCAAACGCTTACACAGGTCTCGTAGGCGACCAGAGGATCATCGATGCCGCGAAGGCCGCACTTGACAAATACGGTACCGGATGCGCCGGAAGCCGCTTCCTCAACGGCACCCTCGACCTCCATGTACAGCTGGAGAAAGAGCTCGCCGAGTACATGCACAAGGACGACTGCATCAGCTTCAGCACTGGCTTCTCCGTCAACCAGGGAGTCCTTGCCGTAGTGGCCGGACGCGGTGACTACATCATATGCGATGACCGCGACCACGCAAGCATCGTCGACGGGCGCAGGCTCTCCTTCGCCACACAGTACCACTACAAGCACAATGACATGGACGACCTGAGGCGCGTCCTGAGGAAACTACCCAAGAATGCAGTCAAGCTCATAGTGGTTGACGGTGTTTTCTCGATGGAAGGTGACCTGGCCAACCTCCCGGAAATCGTAGAACTCAAGAACAGGTACAACTGCTCCCTTATGGTCGATGAGGCCCATGGCCTCGGAGTCTTCGGAAAGCAGGGAAGGGGCGTCTGCGACCATTTCGGTGTCACCGACGAGGTGGACCTGATAATGGGGACCTTCTCAAAGAGCATGGCATCCATCGGCGGATTCATAGCCGGGGACAAGGACACCATCAACTTCCTGCGCCACAACTGCAGGTCGTACATTTTCAGCGCATCCAACACCCCCGCCGCGACTGCGGCCGCCCTGGAGGCCCTGCATATCATCCTCAAGGAGCCGGAGCGCCAGCGCAAGCTCTGGGAAATCACTTCATATGCCCTTAAGCGTTTCCGCGAAGAAGGCTTCGAGATCGGAGCGACCGAGAGTCCCATCATCCCGCTGTACGTGCGTGACATCGACAAGACTTTCCGCGTCACCAAGCTTGCCTTCGATAACGGTGTCTTCATCAATCCCGTCATCCCCCCGGCCTGCGCACCACAGGACACCCTCGTACGCTTCGCCCTTATGGCCACCCACACCCAGGAGCAGGTTGAGAAGGGGGTACAGATCCTCAAGAAAGTTTTCACAGACCAGGGAATCATCTGGTAACCAACTAATAACCTCATTATATGAAGTATAGTAACGAAGCCTGCACGACCCTCGCCGTAGGGACCGCGATGACCGCGGACGGATCGAGGATCTACGCCAGGAGCGATGACTCCACGTCAAAGAACGCAGTGAACCTGGCCATCTACAAGGACAGCGACAACGGTCCGAAAGAATTCAAGGCCATTGACAGTCCCTTCAGGTGCGACCTCCCCTCCAAGAGGCTGGGATATTCGGCTGTCGGACGCACCGGACTCCCGGGACACTGGGGCGAAGCCGGCTTCAACTCCGCAGGTGTGGGAATGAGCGCCACGGAGACCATATTCTCCAGCGAAAAGGTGCTCGCGACAGATCCATATATACCCGATGGCCTTGGAGAGAACTGCGTATATGATATAGTCCTGCCATATGTAACATCCGCCCGCGAGGGCGTGAAGAGGCTCGGGTCGCTCATCGAAAAGCACGGCAGCGCCGAAGGCTTCGGGATAGCTTTCATGGATGCGGATGAACTCTGGTACCTGGAGAATGCCGGCGGACACAGGTGGCTGGCCCGCAGGCTTCCCGAGGATGTCTATTTCGTATCCGGCAACCAGAGCCGCTACCGTGAATACAATCCGAAAGACAAGCGGAACTATCTGGCATCCAAGGACCTGATTGAATTCGCAGTACAGAACGGGCTCTACGACCCGGCCAAGGGAGATTTCGACTTCCATGAGGCCTACAGCCTGGAGAGCGAGAACGACAAGACCTACAACTATCCGCGGGTCTGGGGAGTCCAGAAACTCCTCACCCCCTCTGTCAAGACCAATGTGAAAGTCAAT
The DNA here is from genome assembly GCA_902803535.1 of uncultured Bacteroidia bacterium. GTDB lineage: Bacteria > Bacteroidota > Bacteroidia > Bacteroidales > UBA932 > Cryptobacteroides. The sequence continues at coordinate 2,839 of CADCQP010000015.1, forward strand.
GACTTCCCCGTCTTCCAGAAAGCCGACAGGCCGATAACCCTGAGCGACGTAAGGGATGTCTTCCGTTTCCATTATGACGGGACTTCACACGACCCCTATCTCCACTCCAATCCAAAGGAGCCTTACCGTCCGGTGTCGATATTCCGCACGATAAACACCCACATCCTCCAGATCCGCCCGTGGCTTCCCAAGGAGATCGGATGCGTGAACTACATGGCGGAAGGGATGGCGGACCTGAGCGTCTTCCTGCCCCTTTACCAGGGAGTAGGTTCATATGCAAAGCCCTGGCTGGTCGGCGGAAAGGAGTCGTCCGCGAATTCGGCTTACTGGAAGTTCCGCAAGGTCAGCGTCCTCGCGATGACTGACTACAATGCATATGCACATGTGGTCAAGAAGGCATTCGCCGACCTTGAGGCCGAGAACGACCAGAGGCAGAAGGAGATGGAGGAAGAGTACCTGGCGATGTACACCTCCCGGCCTATCGCCGCAAGGGAGATGCTCCAGAGGTTCTCCGACAGGATGATGGCCAAGTCACTTGAGGTTGCAGACTCCCTTCAGGAGGAACTGTTCACCAGGCTTACCGCCGACATCGAAAAGACCTACCGCTTCCACGGAGCATAATGCTTCCATCTCTCGAGTCCGTCGGCGATCCGACACGCCAGGTGGAATAGAACCATTTGACAATCAATAAATAAAACAATCTCCTGGTACCTACGTGAATTCAAGTGTGAAATGCAACTGATTCGTCAATCTGAGTTAATAATTTATATTGTTCATATGGCGTTGAATAGCCGAGCCT
>CADCQP010000016.1 GCA_902803535.1 uncultured Bacteroidia bacterium
AGTGCTTCCTGACAGGATGTAGATGGAAGCTTCCGACCAGGCAGCCTACATGTTCCCGACCACGCGTGCTGAGGTCCAGGCGCTTGGATGGGACTACATAGACATCATTTTCTTTACCGGCGACGCATTCGTCGACCATCCATCTTTCGGAACCGCCTGCATCGCCAGGTGGCTCCAGAAGTTCGGTTACAGGATAGCCATAGTTCCCCAGCCCGGCTGGAAGGATGACCTGAGGGATTTCCGCAAGCTGGGCACCCCCAGGCTTTACTTCGCCGTGAATTCGGGCGCCATGGATTCGATGGTGAACCATTACACCGCGGCCAAGCGCCTCCGCAGGGACGACGCCTACACACCGGACGGGAGGGCCGGGAGACGCCCCGATTACGCTTTGAAGACATATGTCCGGATACTCAAGGAACTCTATCCTGACGTTCCGGTGGTAATCGGCGGGGTAGAAGGCTCACTGAGGCGCCTGACCCACTATGATTACTGGCAGGACTGTCTCAAGCCGTCCATACTCTGCGAGAGCGGAGCCGACTGGCTCTGCTACGGGATGGGCGAGCGTACTATGCTCGAACTGACGAGGGCGATAGAATCCAGGCGCAGCCTCCATGAGATGAGGAGGATCCCCCAGGTGGCATTCTATGCCGACGGGAAGCCTAAGGCTAAGGATCCGGTAGTCCTCCACTCTTTTGAGGAATGCCAGTCCAGCAAGAGCGCTTTCGCCGAGAATTTCCACATAATCGAGACCCAGGCCAACATGCTGTCACCAGGCACCCTGGTAGAGCCTGTAGGCAATGGATACGTCCAGGTCAATCCGCCCCTTCCGCCTGCGACCGAGGAGGAGATGGACTCCTTCTGGGACCTGCCATTCACCCGGCAGCCTCATCCGAGGTACAGGGGACACAGGATTCCCGCATTTGACATGATCAAGGACTCCATAATCACTCACCGCGGGTGTTTCGGAGGCTGCGACTTCTGCACGATAGCCGCCCATCAGGGCAAGTTTATCCAGTGCCGGAGTGAGAAATCCATAGTGGAAGAGGTGCGGAAGCTTGTCAAGACCCCGACGTTCTCCGGAAATATCTCCGACCTGGGCGCCCCGACTGCGAATATGTACGGGATGCACGGCAAGGACAGGTCAAAGTGCGCCATATGCCGCAGGAAGTCCTGTCTTTTCCCCGTGGCCTGCTCCAACCTGGACCGCTCTCATGCCAGGGTCCTGGGGCTCTACCACAAAGTTGATGCGGTCAAGGGAGTCCGGCATTCCTACATAGGCTCCGGAATACGCTACGACCTCTTCCTCACCGAGGACGGATTCGTGGACGAAACCTCCCAGCCCTACCTTAAGGAATTGATACTCAAGCATACATCCGGGCGCCTGAAGGTCGCTCCCGAGCACACTGAGGACAAGGTCCTCTACTATATGGGCAAACCGTCCTTCAAGCTCTTCGTGAGGCTGAGGGAAGAATTCGGGAAGATAGTGCGCGCCGCAGGACTTAAGACAGACATAGTCCCTTATTTCATTTCCTCGCACCCCGGATGCACCATGCGCGACATGCAGTCTCTGGCGTCCAATCCGGCTCTTCGCGGGGTCTATATGGATCAGGTTCAGGACTTTACGCCTACTCCTATGACCACTTCATCAGTGATGTTCTGGAGCGGTATAGATCCGCGTACGATGAAGCCTGTCTTCGTGGAGCGTGACCCGGAAAGGAAAAAACGCCAGAAATCCTTCTTTTTTTCGCACAAAAGTTTTTGACATTTGAAAAAATGTCCTAATATTGTGCCCGGAAAATGTCAGATCATTCCGCATATTGACTTTAAGAAAAACCAGAATATGGCCGACACCAAAAGACACAGGGTTGTAAGTTACGAGAACATGAACGAGGCGCTTGCCGACACTTTCAACGAGAAATATCCTCACGGGTTCAACGACTTCCTCCCCGACCTTGTCAAGTACACCAAGCCTGACGGGACTCCTTTCTACGCTGTTACGCTGGAGCTCCCCGACGCAGTGTATCTTGTCAAGATCAAGGTGCAGACTGACGATGCGGACGACGTGAACCGTTGGCTGGAAGGGCAGGAAGATGCCGAGAATGAGCAGGTAGCAGGTCCTTCAGGCGATGCCCCGACGGACAATGACACAATCCCCGACGACAACATTTCCCAGTACGAACAGTCCGGCGACGATTCTGGGGAGTAACCGTGAATGCAAGGGAAATACCGGAGAATCAAAAGCTTCTCATCCTTTCACTCGTAGTCGGTATTCTCTGCGGGCTCGCCGCAGTACTCCTTAACACACTTATCCGTGTAATCCACCAGGCCTTGACTTCGTGGCTTGGCGGCGGAATAGAATATGCCCTCCTTTTCATCTATCCCGGGGTCGGCATGCTGCTGGCCATGCTCTTTACCCGTTATGTCATCAGGGACAACATAGGTCACGGAGTCACCAAGGCCCTTGTCGCAGTGTCCCAGAACGAATCGAGGATCAAGCCCCACAACATGTGGTCTTCCATCCTTGCCAGCGCAGTGACCATAGGGTTCGGCGGCTCCGTCGGAGCCGAGGCCCCAATAGTTTACACAGGCGCCGCCATAGGATCGAACGTTGCCCGCAAGATGCATATGTCTTACCGGAGCATGACTATCCTCCTGGGCTGCGGGGCCGGAGCCGCGATCGCGGGCATATTCAAGGCGCCCCTCGCAGGGGTCCTCTTTACCCTGGAGATCCTGCTGTTCAATATCAGCATGACTTCCATGATGCCCCTGCTGCTCTCGACTGTCTCCGCGACGGTAGTGGCCTACATCTTCATGGGGAACTCCACTCCGTTCAGCTGTGTGATCAACGCCTTCTCGCTGAAGAATATCCCGTTCTACATCCTCCTCGGTGTGTTCTGCGGCTTCATGTCGCTGTATTTCATCCGTACCACCATAAAGCTTGAGGACTCTATCGGTCGCATGAAGAATCCGTTCGTCAAATGGGCACTGTGCGCCGTCTGCGTCGGACTGCTGATCTTCCTGTTCCCTCCGCTGTTCGGCGAGGGCTACGACGCAGTGGGTGTGCTTCTTGGCGGGGGAGCCGTGAACTATGATTCCCAAACCTTCCTCTCCGGCATGCTCCATGTCTGTTGGATGGTCCCCCTGTTCTTCCTCCTGGTGATGTTCTTCAAAGTCTTTTCCATGACTTTCACCAATGCCGGCGGGGGAGTGGGAGGTACTTTCGGTCCCACCCTCTTCGTGGGCGCTATAGGCGGATTCGTGGTGGCCAGGACCATCAACCTGATCTTTGCCGGCAGCTCTTTAACCGTCCCTGAGCAGAATTTCGTACTTGTGGGGATGGCCGGGCTGATGGCCGGAGTCATGCAGGCTCCGATGACCGCCATCTTCCTCATCGCCGAGATGACCGGCGGGTACGAGCTTTTCATCCCGCTTATCATAACCGCTACGATTTCGTTTGGAACCATACGCATATTCGAGAAGTATTCCATCTACTCCAAGCGAATCGCCCACTCGGCCCTGCTGACTCATGACAATGACAAGGCCGTGCTCACTCTCCTCAAGGTCAATGATCTGATAGAGAGGGATTTCAGCCCTGTCCCGATAGATGCTCCGCTGCGTTCTTTCGTGGAAGTCATATCCCATACACGCCGGAACATCTTCCCGGTAGTGGACTCCAGGGGCCGTTTCCACGGCTATGTCTCTCTCGAGGACGTGAGGCGTGACATGTTCGAACCCTCGCTCTACGATTCGAGGCACGTGTACAATTACATGCATTCTTCTCCTGCATATGTCTATCTGGATGAGCAGATGGACAGCGTCATGGACAAATTCGAGAAGACTGGCGCATGGAACCTTCCCGTGGTCGACAAGGACCGCAAGTACATAGGATTCGTTTCCAAATCGCAGATATTCTCAGCTTACAGGGATGAGCTCCGCGAACTCTCCCAGGACTGACATAAGCAAGCATATGAAAGAAATCTACATCAAGCATATCTCTGGGCTTCTTGGCGTCAAGCCATGGCAGGTTGAAAATTGTGTCGGGCTTTTCGATGAAGGCGACACGATACCTTTCATCAGCCGCTACCGCAAGGAACGCACAGGAGGCCTCGAGGATGTCGAGATCGCCGAGATAAAGCACTGGGCCGATGTCTTCGATGCAATGGAGAAACGCAAGGCCTCCATCCTGGAGACCATCGCCTCCCAGGAAAAGCTTACTCCGCAGCTCCAGGCTGCTATAGAGAACTGCCTGGTTTCCACCGAACTGGAAGACCTCTACCTGCCTTACCGTCCCAAGCGCCGGACAAGGGCCTCGGTGGCCCGTGAGAACGGCCTTGAGCCGCTGGCTGACAAGATGTACTCCGTTTCGGTCCGGAACCTGGAACAGGAGGCTTCCAAGTACCTTTCAGACAAGGTGGCATCAGTAGATGATGCCCTCGCAGGGGCCCGCGACATCATAGCCGAGAGGATCTCCGAATCCGCCCCTGAGAGGGAAGAGATCAGGCGTATCTATCGTGGACGCAGGGTGGTTTCGTCAGTGTCCAGGAAGGCTGCAGACAGTCCTGAGGCTTCCAAGTACAGGTCATATTTCGATTTCTCCTATCCGATATCGAAGATACCTTCCCACAATCTACTGGCAATGCTCAGGGGAGAGAATGAGGGTTATCTGACTATCCATATAGATGCCGACGCAGAGAAATGCGGCAACAAGCTCTATTACGATTTCTGCCAGGCGCAGCGCTATCCCCAGGGAGAACTGGCCGGACAGATACGCCAGGCGGTGGACGATGCATATGCCCGCCTGATGGCCCCCTCCATTTCAAATGAAGTGATCCGTGAGGCTAAGGAGAAGGCCGACGTGGAGTCGGTGAATGTTTTCGGGGAGAATCTCAAGCAGCTCCTTCTTTCTCCGCCCGTAGGGCAGAAGAGGACGATGGCGATCGACCCCGGTTTCCGTAACGGCTGCAAGATAGCCTGCCTGGATGCACAGGGGAATCTCGTCTATCACACCATAATCTATCCCCATCCGCCCCAGAATGAGAAAGTGAAGTCTATCATGGCGGTTTCAGATATGGTGGAAAAATATGGCATTGAGGTAATTGCGATAGGAAACGGGACTGCTTCCAGGGAGACTGTGGATTTCGTGAACCGGGTCGGCCTGGATGATTCTGTCCGGGTTTACACAGTCAGCGAGGACGGGGCTTCCATCTACTCCGCTTCCGAGGTTGCGCGTGAGGAGTTCCCGGATGAGGATGTTACGGTCCGCGGTGCCGTGTCCATAGGCCGCAGGCTGATGGATCCCCTGGCCGAACTGGTGAAGATAGATCCGAAGTCACTCGGGGTAGGGCAGTACCAGTGGGATGTGGACCAGGCGCTCCTGAAGGAGAAGCTGGACAACACGGTGGAGATGTGCGTCAACTCTGTCGGGGTGAACTTGAACACTGCGAGTCCATGGCTCCTGAGATATGTCTCCGGGATTGGTCCTTCGCTTGCCGCCGCCATCGTGAAAAGACGCACCGAGAAAGGTCCATATGCATCAAGGGAGGAACTGAAGGAAGTGCCGAGGCTCGGTGCCAAGGCATATGAGCAGTGCGCCGGTTTCCTCCGGATCCCCGGTGCTGCGAATCCGCTTGACGACTCCGCTGTCCATCCGGAGGCTTATCACATAGTGGACCGCATGGCCCGTGACCTCGGCCTGCCGGTCCGTGAACTGGTTGGCAATGCGGAGGCGGTGGCCCGTATCAAGGCAGGGGACTACGTTGAGGACAGTTTCGGCCTGCCTACGGTCAACGACATCCTGAAAGAGCTGGTGAAGCCTGGCCGTGATCCCCGTGGGGCGGCACAGGAGTTTTCTTTCTCAGATGATATACACGAGATAGACGACCTGAGGGTCGGAATGGAACTTCCCGGGATCGTTACCAACATCACTGCTTTCGGTGCATTCGTGGACATAGGCCTGCACGAGAACGGACTCATACATGTGTCGAACATGGGCAGCCGCTTCCACGGTTCGCCTTCCAGTGTCCTTAAACTCCATCAGCATGTTACAGTGAGCGTTGTCTCGGTCGATCTGGAACGCAAGCGCATCGGCCTGCGTCTTGTTGAAAAGAAATGAGGTTTTTTTTGGGGAATTGTAAATATTGACTATATTTGCAGTCCTGACATGGGGTATTAGCTCAGTTGGTAGAGCGTTTGAATGGCAT
>CADCQP010000017.1 GCA_902803535.1 uncultured Bacteroidia bacterium
CACGCCCCCCAGACGCGTACGCTAACCAACTGCGCTACACCCCGATTGCACTAAGCGGGTGCAAATATAGTAATTTTCCTGTTCTTTTGCATAACTAAATTCAACAAAATATTGCTACATTTGATTCCGGACAACAACTCATGCAAAATGAAAAAGGTATTTTTAGCTTTGTTTGTGGCAGCGGCAGGGGCTGCCGCCATATCATGCGGAACGAAAAACACACAGAAAATGACTAACGAAAGCGAGAAATTCATCTTCGAGGCCAGCACGCCATGGCAGGATGCCGGCGGTGGAGCCGAGCGCCAGATCCTTGGCTACAATGACAACATAATGATGGTCAAGGTCCGTTTTGATGCGGGCGAGATCGGATCCATGCATGCCCATCCCCACACCCAGGTTACTTTCGTCGCTTCAGGCAAATTCGAATTCACCGTTGGAGGGGAGACAAAGGTCGTTTCCGCCGGAGATGCCCTCTACATGGAGCCTAACGTCGAGCATGGCTGCACCTGCCTTGAAGCCGGTCTCCTGATCGACTGTTTCAATCCAATGCGTGACACCTTCATCGGGAAGTAAGGTCTTAGATGAACATATTCGGTATTTTTCTGCTGTCTGTTACCCTCGGGATCGTCCCTGCTCCCAGGGAAGCCCATATGGGGGAGCAGAAGATCGATGAAAAATATGCCTCGTCGGTGCGCTATGTGCACTCCGGCAAACTCGGTCCGGAAGCATATGAGTTGAAAATCGGGAAGAAAGGCATCGTCATCAAATCCTCGTCGGCTGCCGGGCGTTTTTATGCTGAAAAGACTCTCGGGCAGCTTGTCCGAGGCGACCAGCTTTATCTTGGGAAGATAAAGGATTCTCCGCGTTTTACATGGAGAGGCTTCATGCTCGATGAAGCCCGTCACTTCTTCGGCGTGGAAAAGGTGAAGGAGTTGCTGGACATGATGGCTGATTACAAGCTCAACCGCTTTCACTGGCACCTGAGCGACAATCAGGGCTGGAGGATTGAAATCAAGGCGTTTCCTGAGCTTACGCGGATCGGAGCGATAGGCTGTGATACGGACAAGAATGCCCCCGCGAGATTCTACACTCAGGATGAGATACGGGAAATCGTGCGGTATGCAGCCGAAAGGCACATCGAGGTCATCCCCGAGATCGATATGCCCGGGCATGCCCGTGCGCTTGTCCGTTCCATTCCTCAGATTGATGGGTTTAACGGTACCGTCAATCCGGGAAGCGAGAAGACATATGAGGTCATCCGTACGATCCTGACAGAATTGTCAGGACTGTTTCCTGGCAGGTATCTCCATATAGGAGGTGACGAGGTCCAGAACAAAAAGTGGATGGATCTTCCCGAAGTCGGGGCTCTAGTGAAAAAGGAAGGTTATACTTCCATCCAGGAGGTCCAGAATTACTTCGGACGGAGAGTCGGGGCTATAGTGACTTCCCTCGGAAAGGAGGTCCTTGCCTGGGACGACCTGGCCGGAAGCGGTATTGCCTCAGACTCTGCCGTGTTGCAATGGTGGCATACCGAACAAACTGAACTCCTGAAGGAGGCGCAGGAAGCTGGCTTCAGGATGGTAGTGTGCCCGACGCGTCCGATGTATCTTGACTATTGCCAGGAGCCTGGCCAGAAATACGGTCATAAAGGTAGGGTGCAATATTTCAACACGCTTCGCCAGCTTTACGAATATACGGTCGAGGAATCCCCGCTTGTGCTGGGTGTACAGGCGAATCTCTGGACGGAACATGTGCATAATTCCGACCGGGTGGACTTCATGGTGTATCCGCGGATTTTCGCCCTCGCGGAGCAGGCCTGGTCAGTGAACCGGGATTTTGACGACTTCCTCCGCAGGATGGAATATGTCTATTCCTGGATGGACTCAAAGGGATTCTACTATTACGATGCGAGAAACCCGGACCGTCATCCCGAACCCAGCTGTCCCAACATCAAGTGAGACAGCAGTCTTAGAATGAGAAACCGAGGGCTCCCATGACAGAGAACTGGAATCTGACGGGAGTTTTGCTGACCATGCGGTCTTCTTCGCTGTCGGTGCTGCCGGTGGAGGTAACGCAGACGTAATTCCTGGTAAGGAAGTAGTGTATTGAAGGGACCACCCCAAGGTTGAAACGCCATATGCGGAATGACATCGAGAATCCCGCGTCTGCAGTGATGGAGAAGCGGTTTTCAAGTGTCATGGTCTTCAGGGTCGTCATCGGTCCGGAGTAGGATTCCTCAATTACCGAAGTTGATGGCCCGGCGATGTATCCGGGTGTGAGGCCTGCGAAGAATTCGGCTCGGTTCAGGAGTCCGAGCAAGAAGTCTCCAAGGATGCTTCCGGCAGAAGGCTCATAACCATAGATACCATCACGGACTGCTCCGGCCGCTGCTGATTCAACCCCTGTTATCACCGACTCGGAGAAACTGCGGTCCCGTGTCCGTAGCGAAAAGGCGACCGGGAATCCGAAGCTGGTAGCAAAATCCATATTATTTGGCATCAACTCAGCACCGAACCGGTAGCCGATGCCGTTTATGCCGTAGTGGGCATATGTCAGGCTGAAGATTTCCGAAGCATCCCCGCCGACAGAGCGTCCGACCGGGCCGCTGACACCGATCCCGAAACGTATTTCCTGCCGGTTCTGCGATGGGTCTTGTGCGCACAGCTCCATGCCCGTCCCGAGGACCAGCATGAAGCACAGGAGGAATAGCTTCAATTCATATGTGTTTTTCATGTCTGTTCTTTTTTCCGGGCAAAGATACGCCGATTATTCTAAAAAGAGAAGGTGATTCTACTTGAACCACCTTCTCTTTTACATTATGAGGGTATGTTTACAGCCAGCGGGGATCCCCTGCGCCTGCAGCCTTGACTGCGGCGTCGGTAACCTTGAGGCTGTAGGCAGCCGAGTCGGTGCAAGGATCAGCGGTGAGGACTGCTCCGCCGTTTCCGGTGGCAACTTCCTGGCTTATGGCGCTGGTGCCCTCCTTGAAGAAGGACTCACCCACGTTGAAGAAGAAGTTGTTGTCCATCACAGGAACGGTGGCTCCCGTCTTGGCGAGTTTGGATGAACCGCCGATGTTGACGAACAGGTTCTTGGACACCGTATACTTGGAAGGAGTGTCAGCACAGCTGCGTACCCAGAGGAGGCCGTTGCCTGCATCGACTGAACATCCTGCGAAGGTGTTGTTCTTGATGGCAACGCTTCCTGCGATTCCGGCATCGCAGCGGAGGAAATCACGCCCACCGTTGTAGAATGTGGAATTGGACACTATGAGGGTGCCGATGGTACCCTTGCGGATGTCAAGCATTCCCTGACCGGTTCCCATGTCATGGACCAGGTTCTTGTCGAAGGTGACGGTCCCGAGGGCCGTGCCGTCCTGGCTGGCATAGAAGACGCTCTTGGTGTAGCCGCTGAACTCGCAGCCGCTGATCAGGACCTTTTCGGCGCTGACTGCGGATGCCAGGTTGATGGCGTTCCCGATGGTGTTGGAACCATTGAAATACAGGTTCTGGAGCACCAGGGTGCTGATTCCGGTCTTAAGCTGCAGGTTGCCCAGGATCTCCGGGCCCTTTCCACCCCTTGTCTGGCCGACAATGGTGATGCCTGCCTCAAGGACGATGTCACCCGTGCTGTTGTCCGCGGTACGGAAATCATATGTCCCGTACTTGAGTGTGACGGCGGTCTTGCCTGCGCTCACCGCGTTGAGGAACTCCTCAGCGGTGGAGACTGTGATATCGGTAGTGACCTGGCCCGCGTTCGGGTTCCAGTCGGGGTCACCGACGTTGCTTCCGAGTGCGAGGGCGTCCGTAAGCGTGTAGTTGCCGCCAGTGATGTCCTTGACGGGGCTGGAGCCCAGGACGACTCCGCCACCTGCGAGAGCCTCTTCCTTGGAGATGCCTCCTCCGACATATGTCACTCCGTCCGTGTCAAGATGCTTGAAATAGTCATCAGTCACGTTGTAGAAGAAGTTGGCGCTCATCTTCGGGACGGTGACTCCGGACTTGCCGAGGGTCTTGGTCGCGGTTGAGGAGAACATTATGAGGTTGTTCTTCACGACATATGACTCAGGAGTCGCGCGGACATAGAGGATGCCGTTGGAGTTGCCCGTGCAGGCATCGACTATGGTGTTGTTGTTTATTGCGGTGGAACCGGTGATGGTGCCGCCGTCCGCGCGGATGAGGTCGCGTCCGCCGGTGACGGTGCTGTTCTCGATGGTTACCGAGGTGTAGCTTCCCTTGCGGATGTCGATGGTACCCTGGCCGGCACCCAGCTCACTGAAGTTCACGTCGCTGATAGTCAGCGCGGAGACAGTTGCGCCTACATTGTCGTACCAGAGACTCTTGGACAGGCCCTTTATCGAGCTGCTGCGGATGATCACCTTGTCGATCGTGCCGGCAGTCTTCACGTTGAGGAGGTTGCCGCCGTTTCCGATGATGTCCAGGTTCTCGATGATTATGCTGCCCATGTCGCCTTCAAGGTCGATCTGGGGCAGGATGAGAGAAGGCTTGCCGCCGGCTTCACCGCTGAGGCGGATGTCCGGAACGATGATCGCAGGAGATGCGCTCAGGTTATATGGCGAGCCGGAAAGTGCGAAAGTAAGTTCCTTCTTGCCGGCTGCGATGGCTGCATCGAACTCCTCGACGCTCTTGACGAGGAAACTGTCGGAAGCACCGCCGTCATATGAAGGATTCCACCTCGGGTCACCCACCTTGCTGCTCATAGCGAGTCCGCTGGTGAGGGTGAAGTCTCCGCTTGCGGCATTCTTGACAGGATCGGCCGTCATGACGACTCCGTCGCCGGAGGTGGCGATTTCCTGGGTGATGATGCCGGTGAAGACGTTCTCTCCCATCCCAAAGTAGAAGTTGTTCGACATGGAGGGAACCTTGACCCCGTCCTTCTTGGCGAGGAGGGCTGTCATGGTGTGGAAGAGGTTGTCGGTCACAGTGTAGGTACTGTTGCTGGTAGACCTCACGTAGAGGACACCGTTGCCGTTGTTGGCAGGATTGAGAGTGTAGAGGGTGTTCTTGCTGATGTCGATGACACCGTTGACCACTCCGCCGTCCACGCGGATGAAGTCACGTCCGCCGGAGATCGTGCTCTCAGTGATCTGGATGGTGCTGTACTCTCCCTTGCGGAAGTCGAACATGCCCTGTCCGGTTCCATGGTTGGTAACCGTGATGCCCTTGAAGACCACTTCACCGATGTTGTTGGCATCGGAGTTACCATAGATGACGCTCTTGGAATAGCCGTCAATGGTGGTTCCGGTGACCTTGAGGGAAGTCATGGTCGCACCATCGGCAGAGAACTCGATGAAGTTGCTCTGGCCGCCGGCTACGAACTTGATGTTCTCTACTGCAACTTCAGCAGAGGCGCTGGTGAGTGAGAAGTTGGCACCTGTCACGGTAGCTCCGTCCTGTCCGACGAGCTTGACGGAAGCCATCGGGGTCAGGGACTTGGTCTCGGCCTCACTGAAATCGAACGTGCCGTCACCGGCGAGGATGATCTCCTCCTTGCTGGCCGCGAGGGCTGCATTGAGCTGGTCCACGTTGCGGACCACTGTTCCGGTGTCTCCGCCTTCGTCAGCCTTGGGAAGGATGGCGAAAGCAGCGGTTCCGGCAGCGGACTCGGTGTTGTAGATGTCGCTCTCGCCTGGATTGGCGAAGACCTGTACGGTGTAGCTGCCCGGATCGAGCATGCCGATCGTCGTACCGGAAAGGGTGTAGCTCAGCTCGCCCTCTTCAACGGCATATGTCTTTCCATTGAACATGACGCTGTAGCCTCCGGCGTTCTCCACTGCCTCCCAGGAGATCACGATGTCGGTGGATTCACCGGCGGTAACGCTTCCGGGTTCGGCCTTCGGAGCCGGGGCGGGCAGGGATGTGTTGACAGGGCTGACGTCAGTTGTCCATGCAAGTTTGCTGATACCGGCAGGACCTGATACCCAGACATATACATAGCATTCCTCGGTAATGGTCGTGATAGGTATCTTGACCGGGGTCGAGGACTCTGCGATGGCTGCGGCACCTCCCTTGACGGTCACTGTGGAGCCGTCGAGCGGACCGGTGCCTACTATGACGTGGCTGTTGGCTCCGGAGGGATCCTCGGCCTTGACGATGACTGAACCGGGGCCGGTCACCTTGAATGCGAAGTAGCCTTCAACCGGAACGCCCTTCTTGGAAGTGACAGTGCTTGCGGAGAAGTTCATCACTCCGTCGTTAACGCTGATGGCGTTGTCGCCGGAAGCATTGATGTAGAGCAGGTCGCGGACCATCTCTTTGCTGATGGTACCGGAGAACAGCTTGGCGTCGGAGAAGTCCCAGGTGTGGGAGCCTTCCACGGTACCGAGGGTAAGGTCCTCAGGAGCCTCGACATATGCTGTCCACCACCTCGGGTCACCGACCTTGGCTTCTACGAGCTTGCTGTTGGTCAGGTTGAACATTCCGCCGGCCGCGTTGAAGCAGGGATCTGCCGTGAGGGCGGTAGCGCTTGACAGCGGGAAGCGGGCGTTGAAGAAGTTATGGTCAGTGTCGCTGCTGGTCTCGGTCCTGTCAGGATCATAGACTACGTCATAGTACCAGTTGTTGTCATAAGAAACTCCGTTCCAGTACTTGAATCCGTCGAATCCGCCGGAAGAAACAGTAGTGGTACCGTTACCGAGCCTGGAGTACTTGCACATGGACAGGATGAGGTTGTTCTTGAACGACATCTCTGTCGGGGCTGTCTGCAGGGAGATGATACCGGAATTGTTGCTGTTGGTGGATACGCAGAGGTTGTAGAGGGTGTTGCCGTCGAACTTGATGGATCCGAGGGACTGCGGGAAATCGATGCGCAGGAATGCACGTCCGCCGTTGGAGATGGTGTTGTTGACCAGCTGGATCTCTCCGAAGGTGGAGAGGGGTGCGCTGGCAGTACCGCGGATGTCGATGACATCACCGCCGCCAAGTCCGGTCTCGTTGATCTTGTCGATGATACAGCCGTCCCATATGAGTTTGCTGATATTGAAGGGCTGTCCCCATTCGTAGATGAGGCCCTTGGTGTACTCGGTGATTACGCAGTTGCGGAACTTGAGCTCGCTGATGGCAACGGGGTCGGAAATCTTTGCACCCTCCTTGAGCTGGAAGGTGAAGCCGCGCTTGCCGTAACCGTTGAGTTCGACGTTCTCGAAGATGATTGAGCCGGTGGTGGTAGCGATGGCGTTGAACTCACCCTTGATCACAGGCTTGGAGCCGTCGGCGCCTTCCTCTCCGACCATGGTCATGTCTCCTACGATGTCCAGGGTCTCACCCTCTTCCATCTGGTAGGGGGATCCTTCCTTGAGAAGCTGAATCTTCACTCCCGGAGTCTTGAGGGCGTTGCGGAGCTCATCCATGCTCTTGACGATGGTGAAGCCCTGGGTGTCAGCTGCGGTGTAGGCGTTGACCTCGCCGCGGGGAGCCGAACTGTAGTAAAGGGTGACCACGTACTGGGTGGAAGGAGTCAGGTCGCTTATGGTAGCGCATGCAGCTTCGATGTCTTCCGGGGTCAGGGTGTAGGTGACCTTCTCGGCGTCTCCGGTAAGGGGACCGTACTCGATGTGGTCAACGTCCTTGTAATCGGAAACTTCCTTGGACCAGGCCACCGAAATGGACGTAGAGGTCTTTTCCGTTATCTCCAGGAAGAGGTTGTCGCGCTCTGCATATGTCTTGACTGAACTTTTGGCCACAGCCCATTTCGAATCCTGGAGTCCGGCGGCTGAGTTGGTCGCCTGGACACGCCACCAATAGACTTCGTCTGCATCGAGCTGGACGGTGAAAGGAACATCGGAAGCGTCGAGGGTCTTGGACAGGACCGGTTTGGTCATCGCTTCGTCAGAGAAGACTTCAAGGTTGTACTGGGCGGCATCCTTGGTGACCTTCCAGCCGAAGATCACTTTGTCTCCGCCCTTGATGTCGGCGGAGAGCCCCAGCGGTTCAAGGCACCTGGTAAGACCGAGGAACCCGTTCTCTTCCTCAACGGAGGAGCAGGCCGCTGCCAGCAGGCCGGCTACCGCCATGGCGAGGAAGCTTATTCTTTTCATTATTTTCATATCGTCTAGGATTCAGGGTAATCAATAACCGTAGTCGTTGACCAGGGATCCCTGGCTGTTGTCAAGAGTGTACTGGAAGATGGGCCAGAACTGCCTGGTGTCAGGATCGTTGGCAAAATAGCTGTCAAGCTTGCCATCCTTTGAGAAGGCTTCGGGGCTGACGTATTTCTTCAGCTCGGTCCAGTCTGCTCCCGGAGAAGAGGTCTCGTCCTTGGAAAGTCCCTTGAACTCGATACCGTCTCCGTTCTCGTTCACCCTCCACCAGAGGTTTCCGGTGAAGCCGGCGTAATTTCCGGTCATGTTGCCAAGGTCCGTAAGGTCGGCCTTAGTCTCCCTGAGCTTGCTGCCGAGGAGGTTCCAGCGGATGAGGTCGGCCTTGCGGAGGAACTCGCCGCAGAACTCGAAGGCGCGCTCATCCACTATGGCATTGAAGAAAGCGGTCTTGTCCGTCAGGCTGTTCACGTATTCCTCAGCCTTGTCCTCATTGCCTTTGAAAGCACGTTCGCGGACGGGCAGGAGGTACTGTTTTGCCTGGGACGGGCCGTTGAGCTCGTTTTCGATCTCAGCCGCCATCAGGAGGATGTCGCTGTAGCGCATGACTATTGGCTTGATGCCGTCGTTGTCGCTGCCGTTGTAAGGCAGGGTCTCCATCCAGTCGAAGCGGTATTTGCCGAAGTACCAGGTAGCTATGGTCTTATTGGCTGTCGGGGCGGCTTTCTCGTCAAAATTGAAGTTGGCGCAGGTAATGTCGCGGCGGACATCCTGCGGGTCGAACTTGAACCAGAAGTTCGGGGTCGGGCCGGCATCGCCGCCCTTCCCGCCGATGGGAGAGTAAGCCGCATCGATGGCGAAGTGGTAATTCCAGCGTCCGCGCGGGTCACCTGTGAGCTTCTTGGGATCAGGACCGAAGGGGATGCTGAAGAGCACTTCCTTTCCTGCGGTGAGGTCCATGTTGTTGAAGTTCCTCCAGAGGGTCTCGTAATCCTCGTACAGGGAGGCGGTTCCGGACTGGATGGCATCCTTGAGATAAGCGAGGGCCTTGGGATAAAGGACTGACTTGGAGAGGTTCTCGTCGGAGCTGAGGCGCACAGAACCCGGGTCGCCGGTGCCTTCCTTTCCGTCAGCGGGACGGAGGGCATATCCGGAGGCCAGGAGTGCGATCCTGGCGTAAAGGCCCTCGGCAAACACCTTGTTGACCCTGTCGGTTGTCATGGTCGCAGCGTTCTTGCCGGGATAGTAGAGCATCGGGATGGCCGTATCGAGGTCGGAAAGGATCCGCTCGAAGACCACGTCACGGCTGGACTTGGCAACGTACATGGTCCCGGAAGTAAGGGATGAGAAGCGGGCAGGCACGTCTCCCCAGGCCTTGATCAGGTCATAGTAGATCATCGCCCTGAGGGTGAGTGCCTCGGCGTAGAGATATGCCATCTCGGGCTTGTTCTCGATGTCACCGTATTCCAGGAGTCCCTCGATGGCGAGGTTGGCCCTTTCGATGCCGCTGTACATGTCTGCCCAGCAGTTCTTCTCACCGGTGTTGAGCTGGCCGTCGTTGACGGTGATGCTGTAGTTGACGATCTCCGTCTTCACGTTTGTGGATTTGCCGTCCACGAACCATTCGATGTCGGTGTTGAAGCCGTACCAGGGCAGGAAACGCCCGCGGTAGCTGTTCTGGTTGCCGAAGGTCTGGTGTATGGAGAAAATCGCCTGTTCGGCATATGTGTAATTGGAGTACACGACCGAAGCTTCCTGTGTGGAAGGGGATTCGGTGTCAAGCAGGTTGTCGCAGGAAGCGAGGGTAAAGGTCGCAGCCGCAAACAGAAGTATTGATCTGAATATATTTTTCATATGCCTGCGTCAATTAAAAGGTGAGGTTGACTCCGAAGACGCAACCGATGCTCTTCGGATATGCAGAACAGTCAACTCCCGGGGTAAGCGGGGTGTCGCGCCTGGTGTCGACCTCGGGGTCGTAACCGCTGTAGCCGGTCAGGAGGAAGAGGTTCGTACCGGTTGCATAGACGCGGAGTTTCTTGATGTGCACCTTCTGTGTAACCTTCTCGGGGATGGTGTAGCCGATGGTCGCGCTCTGGAGGCGGAGGAATGATCCGTCCTCGACAGCCCAGTCGCTGAAAGTAGCGTTCTGGATGAAGGGAGACCACATGGTCTTGCCGGCATTGATTGCGTTGAGGGTGGCCGCATCATTGATGAGTTCGCCGGTGTTCCAGTCGATGTTCGTCCAGCGGTTCTTCACATCCATCATGTCCGTGAGGTTGCGCAGGGTGGTGTACTTGCGGGAAGAGTTGAACTCTATCTTGTTGGCATTGTAAACATCATTGCCGATCATATAGGTGAAGTTGGCGCTGAAGTCGAATCCCTTGAAGTAACCGTTGAATGCGAATCCGCCCTGGAAGTCCGGGGATGCGTTTCCGATGATGGTCTTGTCGGGAGTCGTGTCACCGTCAAGGCTCTTGTACTTGGGAGCTCCGGGACGGAGGAAGGTGGAGGTCAGCATGGAAGTGCAGTCCACGACGCCCTCGTTGAGGACCCATTTGCTGCCGTTCCAGGTCATGTCATCAGTGGTGTAGAAACCATCGCTGATGTAGCCGTACATGTTGCCGAGGGGCTCGCCCTTCTGGACCAGGTAGTCGATACCGATTTCAGTTGAGGGCCAGTTGGTCTGTCCGGGGATGGAGGGGACACCGCCAAGGTCCGTGACCCTGTTGACATTGTAGGCGAGGTTGCCGGTTATGTTGAGGGAGAAGTCCTCCTTGGTTATGATGGGCATGTTGAGGGAGACCTCGACACCCCTGTTGCGGACAGAACCGATGTTGCGGTACTGGTACAGGTAACCGACGCCGCTGATCGGGTAGCGGATGAGGAGGTCCTTGGTGTCGTTCTGGTAAACCTCGACGGATCCCGTCACCTTGCTCCTGAAGAAGCTGAAGTCCACACCGATGTTGTGGGTGTAGGTGGTCTCCCAGGTCAGGTCAGGATTGTCCATGATGGTTCCGACTGTCATGTAAACGTCACTGCTGGAGATGGAGTGCTCCTTGCTGATGGCCGCCTGCGGGGTGTAAACCTTGGCCATAAGGCCGGAGGGGATGTTGTTGTTACCGGCGGTTCCGAAGGAGTAGCGCAGTTTCAGCATGTCGATCCAGTTCTTGTCCTGGAGCCAGGGCTCGTTGGACATGGTCCAGGAAGCCGCGGCCGAGGGGAAGAAGCCCCAGCGGTTGCCCTTTGAGAATTTGGAGGATCCGTCGGCGCGGAGGGTGAGTCCTGCTGAATACTTGTGCTTGTAGTCATAGTTGGCGCGTCCGAAGAAAGACACCAGGTTGTCGTCCGGATAATAGTAGTTGGAAATGGTGGTCGGAACTCCTGATGTCATGAAATGGCGTGCCATGCTGAAATCATAGAATGACGGAAGTCCGTCGGCCTCGAGGTTGAGCTTCGTGGTCTTGGTGAGGGTCATCTCCTCTCCGAGGAGGACGTCCAGCGAATGGTCTTTGTTGGGGATGATCTCCTCGAAGTTGTAGCTCACCGTGTTGGTGTTGCGCCAGCGGTGACGGTTGTCTTCGATGAGCTTCGCGTTCGGGCCGTCGTAATTGGTCTGGCGGACGTCATATGTACTCATTCCGTAGAACTTGTCCTCTTTCTGGCCAAAGACCTCAAGGCCACCTTCGGTCTTGAGCTTGAGGTTGTTGATGGGCTCCCAGGTGAAGGCCGCGTTGGCATTCCATGTCTCGCGGTCCTTGCGGCTGTCATTGTCCCTGACGGCCTGGAGCGGATTGACGGCATCGCCGTAATCCTCCTCATCCACAGCGTCCACGAACGTGCTCGTCAGCGGGATCGGCTGGTAGATGATGGCATGCTTGAGACGGCCGCTGCTGGAAGTGGATCCGGACGCATCATTGAGGGAGTTGGCTCCGGCGCCGCGGACGATGGTGTGGGCGTATCTCACGTTGACATCGACGGTGGTGCGCTCCCAAGGATTGAACTGCCCCTTGAAATTCAGGTTGTTCCTCCTGTAGTTGGAGTTCATCATGATCGCCTGCTCATCGATGTGCGCATATCCCAGTGTCCAGCGGAACTTTTCCCCGTTGCCCGAGATGGAAATGTCGGTGGAGAAGGTGGTTCCGGTGTTCCCGAAGATCATCCCGACATAGTCGTTGGTCGGAAGGCCTATGAACTGGTCGATGTCGTCGAAGGAACCGAAATAGGAATTGTAAACGCTGGAGATGTTGTTCCTGAGCATGCCGAGCTCATACTGGAACTTGGTGAAGTTCTCGGAATCCATCGGGGTGATGGCGCCTTTGTTGGCCATCTTCTTGAATCCGTAGTAGGAGTTCAGGTTGACAGTTGTCTTGGATCCCTTGGCTGCACCCTTCGTGGTGACGATGACGACACCGTTTGCGCCCCTGGAACCGTAGATGGCGGTCGAGAAGGCATCCTTCAGGACGTCGATCGACTGGATCTCAGAGGAGGAGATGTCGTTGATGGATTCAACAGGGAAACCGTCCACGATGTACAGGGGAGAAGAATCCTGGGTAATGGAGCCGCCGCCACGGACGCGGACCTTGATGTCAGCATCGGGATCACCTTCGGTGGTGACCACGGAGACACCGGCCATCTTACCTGCAAGCGCCTGGCTGACAGATGTTACCGGCTGTTCGGCTATCTTGTCTGACCCAACTGATGAAACTGAACCGAGAAGATCGCGTCTCTTGACTGTGGCGTATCCCACGACAACGGTTTCGTCCAGGACATTGACGTCATCCTCAAGGACTACGTCTATCGTGGATTTCCCGGCTACGGGGACAGAAACGGTCTTCATTCCGATAAGGGAGAACTGGAGGACTGCGGTGGCCGGGTCCGGGACTGTAATGCTGTAGTCTCCGTCGATTCCCGTGCTCGCTCCCGTGGTGGTGCCTTCAATAAGCACGAAGGCTCCGATCACAGGCTCCCCGTTCGCGTCTTTGACTATACCGGTGACTGTCTTTGGCTGGGCCTGGAGCGACAGTGCGCATCCAAGGGCCACCAGGCAGACGGCAAGTCTGTAAATGATACCTCTCATAGGGATAATGGTGAAAAAGTGATTAAACTGTGGTTTTGTGATTATTTCGTATATGTTGCTCCTGCGACCTGGGCAGCCGTGATGTCACGTACTATCCAGGCAAGATACATTTCGAGATTGGTGTAGCGTCCGTCCCTGTCGAGGGTGAAGGCCTTGCCGTCGGCAGCGTCGTTCTTGTTGAGTCCGTACTGCTCTTCGAAGGAGTCGCTCATTCCATCGCGGTCAGTATCGGTGACGGTGCCGCCCTTGTACTGAGGCCATCCGCCCACCGCGGCGGTGTTGTCGATGATTCCGCCCTTGCTGCCGTTGCCTCCGTCATTGAAGGTCGGGGTGCCGTTCTTGGCGTCGGCCACGGCCCTCTTGTCCACTGCGTCACGCACCAGTGAGGCCCCGGCATAATCACAGACGACCTTGAACGCATCTGCGGCGCTGTGGGTCGAGACATATGCCATGACGCCGTCCTTGCCGGTGATGACATATGGAGTGGCTACCACGTGGCCCTCGTTGGTGATCTTGTCTCCGTTGGTCGGGTTGGTGTTGATGTCCCAGTCTATTCCGGAGGCGTTGTCCTTGGTGATGGCTTCATTGCCGGTGTGGACGTTGCCGCTGATGTAGATGTAGGGATAAGGGTAGGTTGCATATTTTCCATCATCCTGCTTGTACAGACCCTGGGCCAGGATGAACTTCCTGTTCTCAGATGCCTTGCCAGGCTTGTAGTAGTTGTTGATGATGTTGAGGTAGGCCCCGTTGCCGCCGTAGCAGCCATCGCCGCTGCCCCAGTTGTAGTTCACGCAGTTGCGGTAGTCCACATAGCCCCTGCGGGTCGGGTTGGAGGGATTCTCGTAGATCTGCGGATGGTCGAAGCGGGGAGTGCGGTTGTTGTGGTTGGCCAGCAGGATGTGGTGGAACGAAGCGTTCTTTCCGCCCCATATGCCGCCATAGCCGTGGTTGCCCTTCGGGTGGGTGGATTTATTGAGGCTCTCGGTGAGTATGCACCATTGCATGGTGAAGTTTTCGTTCTCATAGAACGAGGCACACTCGTCGATAGACCAGCTCATCGAACAGTGGTCCAGGATGATGTTGTTGTGACGGCGTCCCCAGCATGCATCTTCCGCCTTGCTCTGGTCGCCGCTTTCGCCCAGGCGGAAACGCACGTACCTGATGATGACATTGTCAGCATCTACGAAGGTAGTGTAGTTCTTGAGGCATATGCCGTCGCCAGGAGCGGTCTGTCCTGCGATGGTGAGGTCTCCCTTAGTGATCTTGAGGTCGCTCTTGAGCTCGATGATGCCACCTACGTCGAAGACTATGGTCCTCTTCCCTTCCTTCTCGACAGCCCAGCGAAGGGAACCTTCCCCGCTGTCGTCGAGCGTGGTCACATGATAGACATCTCCGCCGCGGCCGCCGGTAGTGTACATTCCGCCGCCCTCTGCGCCGGGGAATGCCCTTGCGACCTTATCCTCCTCATGAGCGGGGATCTTGAAGCTGTCGTAAACCGGGGACGGGGCCGAGCCGTCTGTCTTGGCCTGGATGCTCTCGCTCCACTCTGAAAGCAGCCCGAAGGCTACCGTGCGGAGCTGGAGGCTGTAGGTGGTTCCGGGAATCAGGTTCTCAACGGTAAGGGTCGTAGCCATGACCGATCCGCTCTTGGAACCGCCGAGTCCGGTGCCCGGATCCGTGTAGGTGAGGTTCCACTCGTACGACGAAGCATCCTTCACCTTGTCCCACTGGAAAGTCAGGGACGTCTCGGTGACCGAAGTCACGGAAAGGTTCTGGGGCGCCTTCGGAGTCGGGATCGTCTTGATCTTTCCGCAAGCGCAGACAACGAATGCCAATGTGCCGGCAATCAGCAGAAATACTTTGAACTGTTTCATTTTTCCATTTCAAGTGAGGCCCAGATCAGGGGACCGATCCCCTTAGGGTCGTTGTCACATATCTTTTCGTGTATATAATAATCGTAGTTTCCGCTGCGGTTGTCCTTGCCGCCGAGACCGGCGACCGCGCAGCAGCGGATGAGGTTCACGTTCCCGTCGCCGTCCTCGCGGACGAATTCGGAGAGGACTTTCTCATATGTCTTCTTCGCGAAGCCCCGCATATCCGCGGGCAGATAGCCCAGGCGGGTCCCTTTCAGGAGGGCATATGCGAACATCGCATTGCAGGTCGCCTCGGTGTAGTTGCCCTCGCGGCCAGGCTGGTCCAGCACCTGGAACCACATCCCGGTGGCGGGATCCGCGAAATCCGGGAGGGTCTTGAAGATGTCCTGCAGGATAGTGATGACCTCGCTCCGTCCCTCGGTCCCTTCCGGGATGAACGGGAGAGTCTCAACGATAGCCATCACGTACCAGCCCAGCGCCCTTCCCCACGCGTGTTCCGACTGTCCCGTGAGGCTGTCGCACCAGAACATCTGCCTGGACTCATCCCACGCGTGGCGGTAAAGCCCCGTGGCCGGGTCGAAGGTGTGGTGCGCCACAACCAGGAAATGGTTCATTATGTCGCGGAAGGAACTGTCCCTCTGCGCCCCGCTCTCATAGCGGCTGGCGTACTCCGCGTAGAACGGCAGGGCCATGTAGAGGCCGTCCAGCCACATCTGGTGAGGGTAGATGGCCTTGTGCCAGAACCCGCCCTCGCTGGTGCGCGGGTGATGAGCAAGCTGCTTGCGCAGGGTGTCCATGGCCATGCGGTACTTCTGCTTCCCGGTCCTGTCCAGAAGCTGGAACAGGGTACGGCCCGGGCAGATGTGGTCGGTGGAATAGTTGCCCAGCTTGTAGGTCGCGATGCTTCCGTCTTCGGAGATGATATCATCGTACCACTTCTCTACATAGCTGAATATGTCCTCGCGTCCGTAGCGCTCCGCGACGTCCAGGAAAGACTTGAGCTCCAGCCCTGTAGTGTAATTCCACTTCAGCCGTCCCTCAAGGCCGTCAAGGTAGCTGGCCTGCGGGCAGCGCGCCATCTCGCTCCTGGCGACCTTCTCTGAAAACGGCATGCTCCCGCAGCCCGAAAGGACTGCGAGAGCCGCTATGATGCAACAGAATCTTTTCATTTCACCGTAAGGTTTTCAACGTCATTGCGGATTATCCCTTCCCCGTCCGGGGTGATGACCTTCACTCCCGTGAGGCATATGTCCCTGGCGTGGTTGATCTCGACTCCCTTGGCCGCCTTGAATATGCAGTCCGTGAAGTCCATCCCGCTGACCGGCATCTCAGGCAGGCCGTTGATGTAGATCGCGCTGGCCGCCCCGTTACATATGACCCTGCTGACGTGTATGTCCTTGAACTGGGGTGTCGTCTCGTCAACTTCCGGGATGTCCCCGACACCTCCCGCATTGACTCCCTGGGCCTTCATCTCGCTCACCGACTTCCCTCCGTAATAGAGGTTGAAGATAACCGCGTCATTGATAATGTCCTTCATGCGGATGTTGTCGATCCATATGTCCTTTACCACGCCGCCGCGGCCGCGCGTGCTCTTGAACCTCAGTCCGACGTCGGTGCCGTTGAAGACACAGTCGCTGATCCTGATGTTCTCCACGCCTCCACTCATCTCGCTTCCCACCACGAAGCCGCCGTGTCCGCTATAGACGGTACAGTCGCTGATCAGCAGGTTCCTGCACTTGACGGCATGCCTGCGGCCGTCCTCGTCCTTCCCCGACTTGATGCATATGGCATCGTCTCCCACGTCGAAGGAAGTCCCGGTGAGGATCACGTTCTCGCATGCATCGATGTCCAGTCCGTCTCCGTTGACCGACCAGGCCGGATTGCGGACGGTGACATCCTTTATTATAACGTTCTTGCTGAACAGCGGGTGAAGGTTCCATGCCGGGGAGTTCTGGAAGGTGCAGCCCTCCAGGAGCACATTCTCACACTCCCTGATGGAGACCAGGACCGGACGCAGGAAACGCTTGATGAACAGCTTGTCAAGGTCATCATTGGGCTTGTTGAAGCCGTTGGAATTCTCCCTTGCCAGCTTGTATCCCTCATCCGGGAACCAGACGTCCCCCTTGTTGCTCAGGACTCCGCCGCTTGCGACCCTGGCCTTCCAGACGGTCGGCGGGCAGTTGAACATCTTCAGCTCCCTCCATGCCTGTCCGTTCCCGTCGATTATGCCCTCTCCGGTGATGGCGATGTCCTTCACCTTGTAGGCATTGATGGGGGAGATGCAGCGCTGCATGTCCTGTCCTTCGAAATTGGTGTCGATGATCTGGTAAAGGTCCATGTCCGGATCGAACATCAGGACCGCGTTTTTCTCCAGGTGGAGTTCGATTCCGCTTTTGAGCGTGATAGGACCGCTGAGCCACATGCCCTCAGGAACGGTTATGCGTCCTCCTCCGAGGGAGACGAGGTTGTCGATCGCATCGGCAAAAGCCTTGGTGTTGAGTGTGAGACCGTCTCCGACTCCGCCGAAATCAGTAATGCAGACATTCCTTGAAGGGATCTGCGGCCTTTCCACGCGGGGCATGTCGAACTGGAGGCCCTCATAGAGGGATGCGAATTCATATGTCCCGGCGTCCGTGCATGAGACTGCGACGGCTGCGAGGATAGTGGCCAGAATGGAGCTTATGTGGTTTTTCATCTGTTACTGTCTGATAGGTCAATGAAGTATCAGGTTGCAAAGATACTAATTTTTTCATTTATGCAAACGTTTGCAGAAATAATTTCCAACGTTTTTGCTTATATTTACTTATCAAATGCTGAATCTAATACCATCATCGACATGAAACACATGATTCCTTATCTTTTGCGCATGGTTCTTCCCGCTGTCCTGCTGGTCCTTCCGGCCGTAGGGACAGAAGCGCAGGTCTCCTTTACCATGCGTCCGGTAGATTTCTCCCAGGTCAAGGTAAATGACCCATTCTGGACTCCGATCCTTGACCGGGTGGCGAACACCACCCTTGACGTGTGCATCGACCAGTGCGCCGTAAAGACCCACAGGATTGACAACTTCGCAGTTGCCGCAGGCCTCAAGGA
>CADCQP010000018.1 GCA_902803535.1 uncultured Bacteroidia bacterium
AAGAAGGGCAACAGGGTCCCCAAGCCCGACGCCATCGCTTATTGGAATTACCTGAATGCTTCCTATTGGGCTATTGATGCCGGAATGATGCGCGACATGGCCAAGGCAGCCGGAAAGGATGCGGCCAAGTACGAGGTGATGCTCAACGATGCGAAAGCATATATCAAAGAAAAATTCATGGGTAAGAACGGAGAATTCAAGACTGCGATACTCAACACCATGCAGACTCCGGCACTCTTCGCCCTCAAGAACAATATAGTTGAGGGCCAGGCAAAGGAGAACCTCATCGCCCGCCTGCGCAAGAACTTCGCCGATCATGGCAACTGCCTCCAGACCGGTTTCCTCGGAACATCCATCCTCATGGGCGTCCTTACCGAGAACGGGATGAGCGACATCGCATATGAACTCCTATTCCAGCGCAAGAACCCAAGCTGGCTCTATTCTATCGACAATGGCGCTACCACTATCTGGGAGCGCTGGAACAGCTATATGCTTGACAAGGGAATGGGGCCCAAGGGCATGAACAGTTTCAATCACTATGCATACGGTGCAGTCTGCGAATGGATATGGGAGACTGCGGCAGGTATCGCCGCCGATACTGCCGCCCCCGGTTTCAAGCACATTATCATGAAGCCTGTTCCTGATGCAAGGCTCGGACATCTCGATGCAGAATACAAGTCGGCTGCCGGTGTCATAAAGAGCTCCTGGAAATACGAAGGGAACAAGTGGATCTGGAACTTCACCATTCCTGAAGGGGCTACCGCATCTGTTACCCTTCCCGGCCAGACAAAGGCTGAGGAATACACCGCAGGTACATACGAAAAAGTCGTAGAAAAGAAGTAATCAATGCCGAAAACTTTTAATGACTGGGTAATGGCCACGAGACCGTGGTCATTCCCGGCCAGTTCCATGTCTGTAGTGACGAGCGCCATGTTCATGGGCTGGGTCGCTGCTTCCAACGGTTTCCACATGGATTGGCTGAATGCAGTGCTGGCCCTTGTGGCGATGGTCTTTTTCCAGATAGGTGGCAACCTTGCCAGTGACTGGCATGATTTCGTGAGCGGGGTGGACAAGCCCGGCGAGGAGTCTGTCCAAATCCTCACCAGCGGGCTTTTCAGTAAGAAAGAAGTGGCTTGGTTCTCGGCAGCAGCTTTTTCCGTCGCATGCGCGATAGGGCTGGTTATACTCTCCCGTACAGGCTGGCCTACACTGGTGTTCGGCCTTCTCGGGCTGGCCCTTGCAGTGTTCTATTACCTGCTGAAATACAATGCCCTGGGGGATCTGACCATATTCCTGGAGTATGCTGTGCTTCCGATGCTGGGAACCAGTTACATAACAATAGGACGGATCTGGTGGCCGGTCCTTCTCCTGGCCCTGGTGGTCGGTCCGGTGACGGTGGCGATCCTGCATGCCAACAATGCCAGGGACATCCCGTCTGACAGGGCTTCCGGAATCAAGACATTCGCAATGGTGATGGGGCTCGGAGCGTCGAAGTGGTACTACATGGCCTGCACGATATGTCCTTATGCCGTACTTGTCATCGGTGTCGTCGCAGGGGTTTTCCCATGGACTGCGCTGATTGCTTTCCTGGCGCTTCCGAAGGCCGTTTCAATCAACAGGGAAGTGGCGTCACTTATGGACAGCGACCTTCCGTTCTCCGGCATCGATGTTAAGACGGCGTCCTTGCAGCTCACCTTCAGCCTCTTGCTTGCCTGTGGTTTTACGATTGGAATGATCCTTCTCTGACACCCATATGCAAAAAGGTATGAAACAAGTCCTGGGCGGCATCTTGCTTGCCGCCCTTCTTTGGTTTTTCATGTTCAGTCCCTGGACATCTCCGCTGGTAGGAAACTTCTGGCTGGTCATGGCTTTCTCTGCCGTACTGCTTACGGTTTATGCCATTGAATCCGGGCCGGAGTGGAAGGAAGACGTGCATATGTCTGTCTCAGAAGTGCTTCTGGGATGTGGGATTGCGGTTTTGTTCTGGGGCGTATTCTGGGTAGGGGACAAACTCTCCCAGATGTTGTTCTCGTTCGCCAGGGGAGAGGTGGACATGATCTACACCCTCAAGGGAGGGGCGAATCCTGTCATGATAGCCTTTCTCCTCCTGCTGGTGATAGGCCCTGCGGAGGAGATTTTCTGGCGCGGTTTCGTGGAGAAGAGGCTCATTTCCCGTCTCGGGAAGTGGGGCGGATGGGCTGTCGCTACGGCGGTCTATGCGCTTGTGCACATATGGTCCATGAATTTCATGCTGGTGATGGCCGCCCTTGTCATAGGTGCCCTCTGGGGGTTCATCTACATGATGTGGCCCAGGCATCTGGGCGCAATCATAGTGTCCCATGCATTATGGGACGTCGCTGCATTCGTGGTATTTCCGTTCTGACTAGCTTTCCTGGCTGATTTTCCCGCGGATGACGAGCCTGCCTTTGCGGTTGGCGTCATAACGGCGGAGGTGCCCGTTGCGGTTGGCGTGGATGATGCCGGTGTCAGAGATCTTCCCGTTGGTCTTGTAGCGGCATACCCATCCGTTGAAGTGGATTGCCAGGCTGTTTGCGCTGCTTTCCACCAAGGGCTTTGTCTCGCCGTCGAAGATCAGGGCGGGAAGGGTCATCAATTGTTCTCCGTCTCCCTTGAGGATGATCTTCATCCCGCGGCGTGAAAGCTTGGTTGTCCAGACTGCTTTGCCGTTGGTGAGGACCACGCGGCCTTTCTCTGCCTTTACGATCTTGTATTCATCCCAGAGCGGTGCGATTGCAAGCGGACCGGGATTCTGGATGTCGAGCTTATAGTTGGGCTTTGAGGTCGGGCAGGGAGAGGAAAGTGCCAGGACGGGAGGTGCGCCTGCTTTCTGGAAACGGCCG
>CADCQP010000019.1 GCA_902803535.1 uncultured Bacteroidia bacterium
ATCGCCGTGTCGGTAATCACCACGTTCACGACACCCTACATGATCAAGGCGGCGGATCCGGCCGTCAAGTGGCTGAACAAGGTCCTTCCGAAATCTTTCCTCGACAAAGTCAACTCTACGTCAAATGACGATTTCAAGAGCCAGACCAGCGAGGAAAAGGATGTGTGGAAATCCTATCTCGGCCAGGTTTTCCTCCGGATAGGCATTTATACCATCCTCCTGCTCGCTATCTTCATGGGCGGTGATCTCTTCCTGGGGAAATTCCTGGAGGGCAGGTTCGGGGCCTGGAGTCCTGAAACCCGGAAGCTTCTGTCTGTTGTCATCACCATCGCGGTAATGATACCTTTCCTCTATGGCCTTACCTTGAGGAACTCTTCAATCAGGAAAGGGCAGTCGGACCTGGTGAAGATGAGGCATTCGAACATGTGGACGATTATGTCGATAGACATCCTGAGGATACTTATCGCGGTGGCATTCATCCTTGCGGTGATAACCGAGCATTATTCCCTGTCATGGGTAGTCCTGCTCCTGATCGTCATTGCGCTGGCCTCGTTCGCCTTTGTGATACAGAACACCCTCAGCAACCGCTTCACCATGGAGGACCGTTTCTTCGAGAACCTGGGCGCCAATGAAGAAAGGGAGAAGAAGCTTTCGCCGATCACCGCCTCCGTCAGGGAGAATCTGGACAAATACAATGTCCACATCGAGAGTGTTACCCTTTCTCCCGACTCCCAGTTCGTCGGACAGGAACTCAGGCATCTTCCTTTCAGGAAACATGTCCAGGTTAACATTGTCAAGATATCGAGGGGCTCCCAGTCCATAGTGATCCCTTCGGGAGACACTCCCGTTTATCCGTATGATACCCTGCTCGCCGTTGGAACCGAGCAGCAGCTCAACGACTTCAAGGAGATCATGAAGGGAGAGGTAACGGATATCAATCCCGGTTACAAGGGAGAAGGCGCCGTGGAGGAAGAGGAATTCGTCATCCGTCCCATCTTGGTCGATGACACGTCGTTCATGAACGGCAAGACACTCAGGGAACTGAGCCTGAGGGGCCTGGGATGCATGGTCATATGCTATCTCCGTGACGGGGAACTCGTCACTAATCCGTCTCCGGACGAGCCGCTGATGAAGGATGACCTCGTCTGGCTTGCCGGCCTGAAGAGTTCCTTGGGGAAACTCGGCTAGCAATCCGGTCCCGTCTGCGATTATCCGACCTCTTCGTTTGGGTCGTCGTTTTCCATCCCATCTTCAGGCATTTCGCCATCGGTGGGCAGGGCGTTCAATGTGGCCTGTCCCTTGGTGTCCTTGATGGGAGGGGTGACTATGACTACTTTGGAGGAGGTTTTGGGAGTCTGCTTTTTCATATGCTCAGGTTTATTATCTTTCAAGATAAAGGCCGATGGCATCGATGGCATCCTGGATGGCGGCCATATCCGTGTACTGGGAAGGATCGGCCTGTGATGCAAGCGCTTCGATTGCGTAATGTCCGAGGTCGGTCTTGAGGAATTCCCTGATCCGGATGTTCCCGTCGGAGATTATCTTCCTGACGTTCTTCTCATTGACCGTGACACTGAACTGCTCGTTGCGGGCATCGATGTGATGGTTGAGATTCTGTGCTCCGCTGGTGCAGCAGTCATATGCCCGGATGATTTTCATCGACAGGGGATTGTCTCCGATTTTCTGGAAGAGGGAAGACATCTTCAGCAGTTCCAGGGCATCGTGGCTGACGGTGATGGATGCGTCCGAAAGCAAGACAGCACTGTGGTAGATCACGGAATCGGACGGGCACTGGTCCAGGTCCTGGAGATGCCCCATGAAATACTGTGCGGAGGCTTGTTCCTGCTTCAGGTAATCCAACATGATGGATATGTCCTCGGCATTGGTCGCCAGTTCCGAGCGGATGAGTTCCAGGGCAGAACGCACGTTCTTCTTGTCCTGGGCCCGGTTGATGATCCCCTGGATGGAAAAAGTGATCACTATACCCAGGATGACCGAGAGGACGTTGAGGAAGAAATTGGTCGTGGATTCTTTCATGCCAAAGGTAAAGGTAGGTCATTATCGGCAAAAAATCAAATCTTCCGGAAATATTGTCTAAATTTGTTTTCAGTTAATTACGACATATGTCCCGAATGAAACGACTGTTATTATCCCTTTTGGCGGTCTTGTGCATAACCGCCTCCTCCGCCCAGGAGAAGAAGGTCAAGGTTGCCTGCGTCGGCAACAGCATTACCTACGGCGCCTACATAGAAGACCGGGAGCATAACAGCTATCCATCCCAGCTGCAGCGTTATCTGGGTGACGGCTTCCAGGTGAGGAATTTCGGAGTGAACGGGGCTACTGCACTCCGCCGGGGGGACAAACCATATGTCGGCCTCAAGGCATATGAGGAATCGAAATCATTCCAGCCGGACATTGTCCTTATCAAGCTCGGCACCAATGATACCAAACCCTGGAACTGGAAATACAAGGAGGAATACATGGACGATTACCAGTCCCTGATCGATTCTTACCGTCAGCTGGACTCGCACCCCAGGATCATCCTCCTTACACCCGTGCGCTGTTTCCTTCCCGAGGATGGTAAGACCATAAGCCCCAAGCGCATTGAGACCGAGGTGCGCCCGATGGTTGAGGCATTGGCATTCAGGAACGACCTTGACATAATCAACATGTTCAACCTGTTCGGGGACACCTGGAACCAGGCCATTATGCCGGACAAGCTCCATCCTTCCGCTTACGGGGCAGGAAGCATGGCTTTGAAGATCTATAACCATCTGACGTTGAGGGAGGAAGGTACTGCCTCATCTTCAACTGTGCCTTTCTATAAAAGAGGGGCCGAGACCTTCAATTTCCATGGTTATACCGGGTACAACTTCCTTAGTGACGGTGTCCAGTGCAAGGTCGTAGAGCCGAAAGTGGTCGCGGCGGGAAAGCCCTGGATCTGGCGTGCGCGTTTCTGGGAGCACGAACCCCAGACCGACATAGAACTCCTTGAGCACGGTTATCATTTGGTTTACTGCGATGTGGCCGACCTGTTCGGGGCCCCGGAAGCGGTGAAGCGCTGGGATATGTTTTACAAGCATATGCGTGAGGCAGGGTTCAGCAAGAAGGTGGCATTGGAAGGCCTGAGCAGGGGCGGTCTCATCATCTATAACTGGGCTGCCCTGAATCCCAGGAAAGTCGCCTGCATATATGCTGATGCCCCGGTGATGGATTTCATGCAGTGGCCGATAAGCACCGGATCGGAGAAAGATGTCCGCAACCTTTTGAAAGCATATGGCTTTGCCGACATTGAAGAGGCCGCAAAATGGAAAGGGAATCCGGTTGACCATGCCCGCGTGATGGCAAAGGCGAAGATACCTATCCTCCATGTTGTCGGTGATGCTGACGAAGCGGTCCTGTACGAGAAGAATACGAAGGTTTTCGAGCAGGAGATGAAACGGCTCGGTGCTCCGATCAAGGTCATACACAAGCCGGCCACCGGGCATCATCCCCACTCACTCAACAATCCCCAGCCAATAGTGGATTTCATCCTCCAGGCAATGAATCAATGAT
Source organism: uncultured Bacteroidia bacterium (assembly GCA_902803535.1). Lineage (GTDB taxonomy): Bacteria > Bacteroidota > Bacteroidia > Bacteroidales > UBA932 > Cryptobacteroides. The sequence continues at coordinate 3,556 of CADCQP010000019.1, forward strand.
TTAGACATGCATATGAAAAAATTTTTCCCCGCATTGATCCTGGCGCTTGCCGTAGCGTGCAGCCAGCCTGAAACATTTGTCACCATTGACGGTCCCACCTTGGTCGGGACTGACGGGAAGCCATTCCTCATCAAGGGCACAAACCTGGGCAACTGGCTTAATCCCGAGGGATACATGTTCGGTTTCGGGCGGACCAATTCGCAGCGCCTCATACACGAGATGCTCTGTGAACTCGTCGGCCCATATGAAGCTGCGAAATTCTGGAATGACTTCAAAGACAATTATATAACCGAGGAGGATATCGCTTTTATCGCCTCTACCGGAGCCAATACCATACGCCTTCCCTTCCATTACAAGCTTTTCACGGACGAAGATTACATGGGGATGAATTCCTCCGGGGAGGGCTTCCGGCGCATTGATGATGCCGTGTCCTGGTGCCGTAAATACGGCTTGTACCTGATCCTGGATATGCATGATGCACCCGGCGGACAGACGGGTGACAACATCGATGACAGCTATGGTTATCCGTGGCTCTTCGAGGACGCATCCGCGCAGGAACAGTTCTGCGGGATCTGGAAGAGAATCGCCGCCCATTACAAGGACGAGCCTGTCATCCTGGGATATGAGCTGATCAACGAACCGATCGCGCCGTATTTCCCGAATGTGAAAGAACTCAATGCCAAGCTCGAACCGGTCCACAAGATGGCTGTTTCCGCAATCCGTGAAGTGGACCGCAACCATATCATCCTGCTTGGAGGAGCCCAGTGGAACGGGCATTTCGAGCCTTTCACCGACTGGACATATGATGATAAGATCATGTACACCTGTCACCGGTACGGCGGAGGTACGGACGCTGCCGCCATCCGCTCGTTCATAGAGTTCCGTGACAAGACAAATCTTCCTATGTACATGGGTGAGATCGGACACGGCTCCGACCAGTGGCAGGAAGAGTTCTGCAAGACGATGGAGGAAAACAACATAGGCTGGACCTTCTGGCCTTACAAGAAGATCTCGGGCTCTTGCATGGTAGCCTACCATGCTCCTGGGGAGTGGAGGGCGGTCCGCCGTTTCTCCGAAGCTCCCCGCAGCACTTTCAAGGAGATAAGGGAGGCCATGCCGGACAGGGATTCTGTCAGGACGGCCCTTTCCGGCCTGATCCAGTCGGTACGGTTCTCCAACTGTGAGCCTCAGGAGGGCTATATCCGCTCCATCCGCTTGAAGTAAACATCAGGTCAGACTGCCTATGAAAGCTGTCTTCAAGGAGAATACGAGATATCGTGCCCTGTTTGCGTCCCTGCTTCTGTCCGCCCTCTCTGTTCTGGCGGCCATGACAGTGTCCTGCGGAAACAATTCCGCTCCAGTAGCGTCCGAGGAGTTTACGGCCGCCTTTCTGTCCGGCAGCAAGGCCGTGGACAGGACTGCCCAGGACAGTCCGCGTATCGTCAACATCATCAATTTCATCCGCTACACGGAGCCCCGTATCGACGAGATAACCGAGAAGGTCCTGTTCGAGACGGTCCGGTCCCAGGCGGAAGACCTTCGGAGCAAGGGACTTACAGGAACGTACCTGCTGCAATACGACGCCCTGGTCGACCCGTTCTACCAGGCCTTGATGAAGGAAGAGATGGAACGGGGGTGCGAAGTGGGTGCCTGGTGGGAAATCACGCAGCCCCATGTCGAGGCCGCCGGCTATCAATGGCGGGGACGCTATCCCTGGGACTGGCATGCGAACGTGGGATTCTCAGTCGGTTACACCCAGGCGGAGCGGGAGCATCTTGTCGATGTCTATATGGACAAGTTCAAGGAGATCTTCGGATGCTGGCCGAAATCCGTTGGCTCCTGGTTCATCGAGGCCGGGACGCTGACCTACCTGCGTGAAAAATACGGCATAGAGGCTTCCTGTGACTGCCGGGACCAGGTGGGTACGGACGGATATACCCTCTGGGGCGGCTATTGGAACGGCGGCTATTACCCCAGCCGGCAGAACGCCTATATGCCCGCGCAGACCGCCGAGGGTGGCATCGACCTGCCCGTCTTCCGGATGCTGGGGAGCGACCCGATCTACCAGTATGAAGCCGGCGTGGGCGGGGCTGTCCAAAGCGTCGTCACCCTGGAACCGGTCTATAAACTCGGCGGCGGGTCGCCGAAGTGGGTGGACTGGTTCTTCCGGATGTTCACCGGAGAGCCGCACCTCGGGTTCAACTATGTCCAGGTGGGCCAGGAGAACTCATTCACCTGGGAGGCGATGAAAAAGGGATTCGTGTATCAGACGGAGCTGGTCGCCCGGCTGCAGAAGGAAGGGAAAGTCCGTGTCGAAACCCTGGCGGAAACCGGCCGCTGGTTCAAGGAGCGCTATTCCTTGACTCCGCCTACCTCCGTCGTCACTATGGAGGATGAGCATGGAGGCGGAAGGAAGACATACTGGTTCAATTGCCGGAACTACCGCGCTAACCTCCTGTGGGAAGACAAGTTCCTGAAAATCAGGGACCTGCACGTCTTCGACGAGCGGCTCCGCTCCGAGTATCTGGACCATCCCGACACGCTTCCGGTTTTCCGTTACGAGACCTTCCCGCTGGTCGATGGCTGCCTCTGGAGTAAGGCGGACCGGATGGCCGGACTCCACCTGGAAGCGCCCGCATTTAAAGGCGGTGACCTTCAATTCGTTCCGATGGATGACGAAAAGGGGCAGGATGTTATCTGGCTCTCTGAAAACGGGAAGGGACGCTTCGTCTTCTCCTTTACCGAAGACGGTCTTTCCGTCATCTCAAAAGGGAAGGTAGGTGATTGGAACCTCGTCCTTTCAACCGCCCCGGACGCTCCACTCCCGTTCACGCAGATTACCCCGGACACCGTCCTAGCCCGCCATCAGGGAATGGACTACGGGATGAAAATCGTGCGGGGCCGGGCTGATGACTTGCGCGGACAGAATGACGGAACGGTCCTCCGGCTCCTCCCGGATCGGGGCCGGCTGGTACTGAAGCCGTTCCAAAGCGTGGAATAATTCTGCGGGAATCGTTTTCTCTGTGTGCAACAGCGCATATGCTGCGACCATAAAGACCGGCAGGTCAGAGTGATCAGCTGATCCCCGTTCCTGAATTCAGAAGTTCAGTGGGTTGCCCCTGTAGAAATCCAGGAGCTTGGCTGAGTACAGGTACTCATAACGTGACCGGGACAGGTCTGACTCGGCCTTGAGCCAGTTGTCGCGGGCTTCATTGAACTCGGTGATGTTGGCCTTTCCGTTCTCATATTTCGCGAGGACCAGTTCGAAGGACTCTTTTGCGCTGTCCTGGGCGTCGATGCTCGAACGGTACTTCTCGGCTGCCGCGACGGCATTGTAGTAGGCCTGCTGGATCTCCTTGTACAGGGTCTTCTTGGTGTTGTCCAGCTGCAGCATCTGGTAGGTACGGGAGAGTTGGGCCGAACGAACCTGGTTCTTGTTCTGGAAGCCGCTGAATATCGGGACGCTAAGTGACAGGCCAAGATATTGGCTGAAGTTGTGCTTTATCTGGTCGAAGAACACGTCCGAAGGGGCGCTGCTCATCGTGTAGTAGTTGGTTCCGACTCCGCCGCTGGCGCTGATGGACGGGAGGAATGAACCTTTGGCGCCTTTGATCGAAAATTCCGTTGCATCCAGGCGGAACTTTTCAGCCTGGATTGACGGTTTGATCTCCAGTGCCTGGGCATATATGTCCTCGGGATTGCCGAGGAGGATACCGTCAACCGGGACGTCAGGCCTGACTATCGAAAATCCTTCTGGGGAAGGCAGTTCCAGGAGCTGGGACAGGTCCAGGAGTGAAAGGTTGAGGTTGTTCCTGGCC
>CADCQP010000020.1 GCA_902803535.1 uncultured Bacteroidia bacterium
ACCTACACCAGTAATAAAGTTAAACCAGAGTCAACTTCTTTCAGGGGAAGGCTCCAATCGGAGTCAACCAAAATCAGGAAAGTACACTGAGGTCCAAAAGAGGGGACGGAAGACACGGAAAACAGGGTAAATCATGGCTAGAGGTCCCTGGAATGGGACGATAGCCACGTTGGGCGCGCTTAAGAGTCATTGTGGGGCGTCGAATCTTTACCGCAGTTCCGGCATTCCCATCCGTCCCGTTTATGCAGATTGATTTGCCTTCGTTGATTTACAGGACTGACCGTTAATGGACCTGCTTGAACTGTTTGTGGCCTTTACAACCGGGGCATCCCTTATTGAGATTCGGAAGCACATATTTGTAGTAGCATCCGTTGCAAACGGTCAATGAGCAATTTTCATTGGGGCATCTGTAGAACACGGTACAATTGCATACTCCGCTTTTGGTGGCTTTCGGACATGCGGTTCCATGACACAGCTGGCATGTGAGCCTTGCATGGGAATGCGTATCGGAACAATCCGGATGAGCGGAAACAATCGCTGAGACGAGGAACAGCGTCGCAATTGCGCCGACAAGGATTAATAATCTTTTCATCTTGTAATGATGTTACGAATTATTACAAATATACCCCTTACAGAGGACTCAGACAAGATTTTTTCAGGTAATTTGTTGTCATTTCAGTTAGTGTCTCAATTTTACGACAGGTTAATATATAATCTCTCTGATAATCAGTTATTTCCACTTTGCGGGCGAACCGGCATGGCTCATATTTCTTTCCGGATAGGAAATCGTCTTTTACAAGGGGGTGCGCTCTATGAAGGCTCGGATGCGATAACAAGTTATTTTGGAAAATTGTTATCTTGCACAGTTGAAGTCAAACCAGTAGAAAGCAGAACTCATGAAAAAATTGTTTTCCCTTTTTTTAGCGGCGATAATGATCGCCCTGGCCAGTGCTACGGGTTGTTCCAAGGCTGATGATGACGGCTCTGTCAAACGCTCAATGGTTGCCGCAGCTTACTATTCCATGGAAGCCGAGGATGGAGTGTTATTCACGTTCTACCTTGTCGATAATAAAAATAACCTTGTTCAGAAACCGAATGACTCAAACGCAATGGAAGTCACCAAGTATGTGATGATTGAGGTTATGTCATCATCGAAAACTCCTCAGGGAACATACTCTTTTGCGGATCGTTTTTCCGATCTGGATCCCGGTTATGCCGTTGCCTTTGATAATTGCGGCAAGAGCCAAATTGGATATATTAAAAATGGAACCGTGACAATCGGTAGCAACACGATTTCCATTAACGGTTCCACTGAAAAAGGTCATGATTATAGTCTTTCCTTCTCCGGGTCTTTCCAAAAGACCGGTTACATTACCACATTCGTCAAATAGGACCCCCCAGAGTCCTATGGTCCCTACTTCTTGATGAATTCGACGCGGCGGTTCTTGGCGCGTCCTTCTTCGGTCTTGTTGTCGGCCACGGGCTCATGTGCACCCTTACCTACGGCTCGGAGGTTGAACGGGTCCACACCTTTTCCCTCGAGGGCCTTGACGACAGCCTCGGCTCTCTGCTGGCTGAGCGGGTCGTTGATCTTGTCGGAACCCTGGCTGTCTGTGTGACCCTGTACCTCGAAGCGGGCGTTCGGGTTCTTCTTCATATACTCGGCGACCTTCTCGATCTCCTCCATGGACTCGGGCTTCAGCGTGGCCTTCCCGGTCTCGAAGAGGATGTTGTTCGTGACGAACTTGCCGGTCTCGGCGATGGCCTTCTCGACGGCTGCGGCAGCAGCGGACAGGTCGGTTGCCTGACGCTCATAGAGATCCTTGGCTCCGGCGGCGAGAACTACATTGGTGAATCCTCTATATTTATAGTCGCCGACACAGATGAATACGATTCGCTCCGGTGCTTTCGCGTTCGGGAGATTGATAACCCTATTATCATTGATATAGAATTTGAAAGCACGCTTGTTAAAAGATACTGCAAAGTGATTCCATTGACCTGTTTTGATGAAATCTTTAATCTGATCCCAGTCCAGACTACCACTTACATCGCCTGCGGAGCCAGCGCCTTTCTCAAATCTATAGCCTCCATAAGCATCAGGACCCGATGCCCGGTATGTTAAAGCAATATTACCTGCCTGGTCATTCCAAGACCCTTTTTTCATGAATTGCACGTCTAATTCAGCCTGGCCGAAATCACCGGAGTTGCTAAAGAAGACATCCCACTCAAGTGTGAACACATCAGGCAGATAGGAATCCATATCCGTCATCAGAGGGGACACAGAATTCCAATCACCTGTAAAGTTGAGATACTTCTTACCATTGATAGTGGCCGTTTCTGCACTGCCATCATTGACATCCCATTTGGACGGGAACTCACCCATCTGTTCATTTGCGAAGTCATCCTCGAAGAGAATTACGCTACCGCGGACGGAATCGCTCTTTTCGTTCTGACCTACTGCCTCGGGAGTCATGTCTTCAACCGTAGACTCCGCTGCCGATACCGGTTCAGAGACTTCCGCGTTCACTTCCTTGTTGTTCTTATCCTTATCTTTCTTCTTGCCGTCAAGGATGTCGTTCACACCTTTTTCGACTTTGTTTCCGATATTGTTCTCCACGGCCTGTTTGGCGCGTTCGCCGAGGCGTCCCAGGATGTTCTGTGCGGAGGCGATGTCGCATATGAGTGCGAGGACCGCTAAAGTGAGGATATACTTTTTCATGTCATATGATGTTTGTCGTAGCTACAAATGTCACTTTTCTAAAGGGCAAAAACACCACCCAAAAGGGTGGAAATCATCGGCTTTTCACCGTTTTTCCTCCCCTCCGCCGCATTTTTTCCTAACTTTGTATCCATGAGACATCTCGCCGTCACACTCGCTCTTCTCGCCTGGGCTTTGCTCCCCGCCGGAGCATATGTCGACCATCGCGGCCACAACGTGGATTCGCTGGAGCGGGTCGTCGCACCCTGGACACCAGAAGCCATCGACAATGCCACGGAAGAGGAACTCATAGGCCTGAACCGTGCCTACCGGGACCTTATGCTGGGCTACGAGGTGATCAACGGAGAGAAGGCTGTCTTTTACGCTAGGAAAGCGATTGCCATAAGCAGGCGTAAGGGATGGACCGAGGCCACGGGCGATGCCGCCCGGCACCTCGGACAGTGTTTCTATGCTCAGGAGCAATATGACAGCGCGATGGTTTGGTTCCGGGAGTCCCTTGCCTGCGTGGAAAAGATGGCCGGAGGTGCCACCTCCCCAAGCCATCCGGAAGGATACGCTGAGGTGGATATCGATGACAGCCGTTCCTCATTGTACGGGGCTATCGGCAATCTGTACAATGTGATGGGTGATATCCCGACTGCGATGGACTACTATAGGAAGGCGGGAGAGATTTTCGACAAGCATGGCTGGAACGAAAGCAATTCCGTCCTGTACTACAATATCGGCGAGACCTGGGCTGATGAAAAGGATTATGCCCAGGCGCTCCCTGCATATGAAAAATCGTTGTCATATGCCCGGATAGCCGGCGACTCCCTGCTGGTGGCGAATGCCCTGAAGGGCCTGGGCGGCCTGTACATGGACACAGGTAAGACCTGGAAGGCTCTGCGTTGCCTGCAGGAAGCGGACAAGTATTATTCCCTTCATGACGACCAGGAGTTCCGCTTCCGGATGGAGAACCTGGATTTCATGAGC
>CADCQP010000021.1 GCA_902803535.1 uncultured Bacteroidia bacterium
AACTGTGGATTAAACGTTAATAGGATCATCGTCCTCAATCCAGTCGTCGATCTTCTGACCGCCGACACTCTGGACGAAATTACTCTCGACCGTCAGGTCAGCCCATTTGACCTGAGGGATAACATAGAATTTCTTGTTCATGTGACTAAATATGGTTATATTGTTATTAATATCTGCTATATCCTTGCAAAATTACCAATTATCGGTGATTTCACAAAAAAATCCATATTATTTTTTACCGTTGAGCTGGTCCAGCCGGGCCTGTGAAGTGAGTTTCTCGGATTCTGATTCAGTCACCTTTATCAGCTGAGCGAGGTACTTCTTCTCCATCTTGACATTGTTCTCATTACGGGCCATCAGCACACAGTTCTTGATGGCAGTGTAGTCATCTGGTTTAAGCTTAAGCACTTTGGTGTAATACTTCAGGGCTGTCTTCGGCTCCTTGGCGGATACGAGGTAGTAAGACCCGAGGTTCGACAGGAAGAGAGGCTCGTCGCCAACGTACTGGAGCATCAGCTCGGAAACCGACTTGAACTCGTCAAAACACTTCTGCCCTCCACGCTGGAAAAGGGCGACGCAGTACTCCTGCACCCCTGCACGGAAGAACTCGTCATCCACCTTGTCAACCCCCTTGAAAACCCAGGACGGTTTCTCGGTGTAATTGTACGTTATCAGAGACTTCAGGTCCTGGCCCGCCATGTCGGGACTCTCTTTCTCATATGCCATCTCAGATGAAATCTTGGAGAAGCGCATGTCGAGCCGGTCCGGATTGAGGGAAATCGCCTTGTCGATCGCCTTGGCCGCAGTTCCGAAAAGCTCATCATCGAAGAAAGTCTCCTGGTAGAACCAGACATCCTTCCCAAGGGAATCCTTCAGGGAAAGGATGGGCTTCATTCCGAGATAGCGGGAGACATCCTTACGGACCACTTCCTGCTTCTGGGACTTGGCCAGGTAATAGCGGAATGTCGCTATCAGCATATCAGTGTCGTCCGGATACGCAGCCCTCCAATTGTCAAGGAGCGTCTCGATACCGACCCCCGTTTCCCCGAGGTTCTTCACCAGCAGGTTGTACCGGTCGGCATATTCTTCCTTTGTCGATTGGGCGAAAGACGCAACTGAGCACAGCAAAAGGGCACAGCACGCGAAAAAACTATAGAATCTATTCATATTCATACATTTACATCCATAAGGACCCTCCTGTGCAACGGACGGAGGTTATTGCATCTGCTTCCCAGGTTCTTCACTACGCCATAGCGCAGGCCCGAAAAAGACAGGGCGATCACACCGCGCGGGGCATCTGGAAGACGGAAAGAATCGCGGTGCAAATATGCAAGAGCAGTGCCACGATCAGTCTCCACGCATGGAAAAGCATCATCGCGGAGCATATGACTCAGGATGAGGTCCTCCGAGGGCACGAGCGCTCCACCTTTCAAGGTGCCAAGCGCGACTCCTGTCTGGATCGGGTGCAGTGCCTCAAGAGCTGCAGCCTCCGCCGCTATGCAGTCGGGAACCGCGACGAGCACATCCGCCCCACGGCGCATCACGGCCGCAGGCCGGTCCAGCATCCCGGAATATGCCCATGCCGCGTCCTTCTGTCTCTTAGGAGGCTTGACTGGATATGCCGGTGATGAGCCGGTCTTGAGCATGGCGCAGCACCACTGTCCCTCTCCGGGGACAAAACCCGGAGCCAGCAAGAATCCTGACTTAGTAGGAATTACTCCTTTGAAACCAGCCTCGGTTCCAAGGGGGCTGGCCCCGAGGTTTTCCATGCACCACGCGGCGTTGCCGTCATCTTCACTGCGGTTGAAAGTACAGGTAGAGTATATGAACGCTCCCCCGCCCCTGAGGGCAGGCCAAACATCTGAAACTATGCGTCTCTGTCGGGAACAGCACAGGTCCACCGTAGCGGGAGACCAGTCCTTCACCGCCTTGGCGTCCTTGCGGAACATCCCTTCACCCGAGCACGGGACATCGGCAATGACAGCATCGAAGAATCCTGGCAGGGAAGCAAAGGCCCCGGAATCCACGCTGGTCACCACCACGTTGGGATCCCCCCATATCGCCACGTTGTCGGCCAGGACTCCGGCACGCTGGGAGACCACCTCATTGGCCACCAGGAGGAAACGGTCCCCGCATGCCTCCCTGAGGGAAGCGGCAAGGTCTGTCGTCTTTCCACCCGGGGCGGCGCAAAGGTCCAGTACCCTGAGAGGCCTGTCACCGGCATCCTCCAGGATGGAAGGAAGTACCTGACGGAAAACCCATCCGGGGAACATCGCCGAAGAGTCCTGCACGTAATAGGCCCCCGCATGCATCAGAGGATCGAGGGTAAAAACAGGCCTGAGGGGAAGGATCCTCCCGCAGTTGCTCCACGGCACGGGGGCGGAATCCGGGAACGGATCCGAAGAAGGGACCTTCATCGGGTTCAGGCGCACCGACACGGAGGCCGGTGCTTCGAGCGCATCCACCACGGTCCCGGCGCAGCCAGCGCCGACGACGTCTTCGAGCATCTCCCTGAAGCCGGAGGGAATAGAGGTCATATGTTGTACTTTTTCCTGATTTCGTCAAGGTCCTTAGGATCAAATCCTTCCGGCATCCTGCCTTCGGAAGCGGCCGCAAGGGTGTCCACCAGTTTGTCCATGGCGTCCTTCAACTTTGACCCGAGGAGCATCTTCATCATCACGCTCAGCTCAGCCGAGAGATCGATGTGGAAGTCAGTCTTGTAAGGCTCTCCCTGGACGAGGTCGAAATGGAATAAGGCACTGAACTTGAACGGTGCGCCGCTGTCCCCGTAGAGGATCTTGGAATACGGGGTCCTTTCCAGGACCTTGATCCCTATGTTGAAGCCCTGGACCCGGGCGGATATGGAATCGAAGTCCGCGGTCACATCATCTTTCTTGTCTTCGGGGAGGAACTGGACTAGGTTACGCAAGTCGGTAAATACCATGTAGAGCTCGGACGGAGCCTTGGACACGACAGCGTGTTTTGAATGTATTTCAGTCATTGCAGGATGGTTTCTTGGATATTAATGCTAACTTTGCAAAGATAGCAATTTTCATGCACAGGATTTATTTCGAACAGAGGGCGATCATCATATGCCAGTCGGACGACCAGTCCCTTTCCGACCCCAACGCGATCCAGTTCCACGTCGGCGAGAAGGTGGACCTGCACGCCCTTATCGGCATGTTCGAGCTTTCCGACACACTGAGAAGGATCTACATCCCTTCGGAAAACAGCGAAAAGACATATGAAAGGCTCTGCGCCGAGTTCAAGGAGGTAAATGCCGCCGGAGGGCTAGTGCGCAACAGGCGCGGAGACTACCTCCTGATACGCCGATATGGATGCTGGGACCTTCCGAAGGGGCACCAGGAAGAAGGAGAAGACATCCGCCTTACCGCGATAAGGGAGGTCCAGGAAGAGACAGGAGTCAAGGCCCTCGAACTTGAAAACCTGGTGTGCGTTACCGACCACTGCTACCGGAGGGACAACATCTGGCACCTCAAGCACACATGGTGGTACAACATGCTCTACACCAATCCGGTCGATCTCACACCCCAGCGGGAAGAGGACATAAGCAAGGCGGCATGGGTGGCGAAAGGGAGCCTTCCCCCGTATCTGAAGAACACCTATCCTTCCATACAGGAAGTATTCCGTGAAGCAAAAGTCTAAAAATCCTGTCAAATGTGAAACTTTCTCCACAGTTTCACCGTATTATAATTTCAGACAGGATTTTATTGTCAGACATGAAACTATCTCAATTCCAATTCGACCTGCCGAAAGACCGCCTGGCCCAGGAGCCCGCGCGCTGGAGGGATGAATGCAAGATGATGGTGGTCCACAAGGACACCGGTGACATCGAACACAAGCTTTTCAAAGACATTATCAATTACTTCGGCAAGGGAGACACCTTCGTCCTCAACGACACCAAGGTCTTCCCCGCAAGGCTCTTCGGAAAGAAGGAAAAGACCGGAGCAGACATAATGGTGTTCCTTCTCAGGGAACTCAACCAGGAGCAGAGGCTCTGGGACGTAATCGTTGAACCCGCCCGCAAGATCCGCATCGGCAACAAGCTTTACTTCGGCGAGGACGAGAGCCTCGTAGCGGAAGTGATCGACAACACCACTTCCCGCGGGCGCACCCTGAGGTTCCTGTACGACGGTCCCTACGACGAGTTCAAGCAGGCTCTCTTCTCACTCGGGGAAACTCCTGTCCCTGAATGGGTCAAGCCTTCGGTCAACGAAGAGGACGCAGTGAACTACCAGACCATCTTCGCCGCCCACGAAGGAGCGGTGGCCGCACCGGCAGCAGGCCTGCATTTCAGCCGCGAGCTCTTCAACAGGATGATCCTCAAGGACATTGACAAGGTCTTCATCACGGAGCATATGGGCATAGGACTCTTCCGCGGAGTCGATGTCGAGGACCTTTCGAAGCACCGCATGGACTCCGAGAGACTCATCATATCCCCCGAGACCGCCGCGAAAGTCAACGCTACCAAGGCTTCGGGACACAAGATCCTCGCCGTAGGAGTCACAGTCGCGCGCGGACTGGAGACATATGTGACGACCAACCGCGAAATCAACGCATATGACGGGTGGACGAACAAGTTCATATTCCCTCCGTACGATTTCATGATCGCCGATGCGATGGTGTCCAATTTCCACCTCCCGCAGTCCACGATGCTGATGTGCGTCACTGCCTTCGGCGGCTTCAAGAACGTCATGAACGCCTATTCGGTGGCCCTTGAGCAGGACTACAGGTTCGGTCCCTACGGCGACGCGATGCTGATTATCTGACGCCCGGAGCAAAGAAAGGTACATTTTCCATAAGAAAGATAAATATGTGGCGAAGCCCCTGTCCCCGATGAAACGGGAGCAGGGGCTTTTTCAATATTTTAGCATCAACCACAAACTTTCTGGAAAATATGGCAGGACTCGATGAACGCATATGCATATGCGCTTTGAACAGCATTTTCGGCTTCAAGCCGCAGATTTCCCTTTCCCTCATGCGGACGCTTGGCAGCGCAGCGGCCGTCTTTGAACTGGACAAGGATGGCCTGAGGGAGATTTTCGGCCCCTACAGTACTGACGCAGGCAGGATAGGTCCCCAGGCGCTGGACAAGGCTGAGGCGGAACTGGAAAAGATACGCCGGGCCGGGGCGCTTTTCATCACGATCGATGATCCGGCCTATCCCGAAGCGTTGAAGTCCTGCCCTGACCCTCCGGTCGGCCTTTATTACAAAGGAAGCGACCCTCCCGGGGATGTCTTCAGCTGCCGGCCACTCGTCTCCATTGTCGGCACGAGGGACCTCACGCCATATGGGAAGGAAATGTGTATCAGGACCGTACAGGCCCTCTCAAAGTCCTCTTCCCCTCCCGCCATAGTAAGCGGGCTGGCCCTCGGAGTGGATGCGGCCGCCCACTGGTCAGCACTCTCCTGCGGGCTGCCCACCATAGCCGTGCTCCCTACCGGGATCGACATGGTCTACCCGTCGCAGCACACTTACATCGCCGACAGGATAGTTTCCTCTAAGGGAAGCGCACTTATTACCGACTATCCGACTGACACTCCCCCTCTCAGGCCCCATTTCCTGAGGAGGAACAGGATAATCGCAGGCCTGTCCCGCTGCACGGTCCTTATAGAATCCAAGGTAAAGGGCGGAGGGATGATGACCGCAAGGCTTGCCTATTCATATGAGCGGGACGTCTTCGCCCTTCCCGGAAGGATAGACGACATTCATTCCCAAGGCTGCAACGTACTGATAAGGCAGAAAATAGCCGAGCCCCTCGTGGAATTCCCGGATTTCGTCAAGAGCATAGGCCTCGGGAAAGCAACGCTGACGGAAACGACTGACCTGGAATCATGTATAGACTCCCTTCCGGAGAACCTGAGGCCACAGGACAAGGTCAGGAAGATGAAGATGATAGCGAATTGCATACGGTCGGACAGGGGTATTTCCATACAGGAGATATGCGGTAAAACCGGGCTGGACTATTCCCTGGTGTCGTCCTTGACCGGCATCCTGAGGGCAGCGGGGATAATCGACATGGACCTGCTTCAAAGATGTTCCATTAATCTGAAAAATACGTAAATTTGCAAGAATTTACGACTGCATATGGAATTCATCGACACTCACTCCCACAATTCGGATCCGGCCTTCAGGGGCGAAGAAGAAGAGGTCATAGCCCGCGCAGTCGAAGCCGGTGTCTCCGCAATGATCCAGGCGGACATCGATTCTTCTGAGAGAGAGGCAATGTTCGAGCTTGTCTCGCGCCATCCCGGAGTGCTGTATCCCATGCTGGGGCTGTACCCGTGTTCCGTTGACAAGGGATGGAGGGATGAAATCGACAGCATGCTGCAGTGGAAGGACAAGGGCATAGTAGCCATCGGGGAGATCGGGCTCGACTACCATGAGACCAGGGAATTCGCCCAGGAGCAAAAAGAAGCCCTCCGGGTCCAGCTTGAACTCGCTTCACGGCTCGACCTTCCGGTAAGCATCCACCTCAGGGATGCCACGGAAGACTTCCTCAGGATAATCGAAGACTCAAAAGGCCTGCACCTGCGGGGCAGCCTCCATGCCTTCTCGTCGAGCCATGAGTTCTATGAGAGGGTCGCGAGGACCGGTGACTGGTACGTAGGCATCGGGGGCGTGGTGACATTCAAGAACGCCTCGATAGCTGAAGAGATCCGGCACATCCCGCTTGAGAGGATCGTCCTGGAGACCGACTCGCCCTGCCTATCCCCCACCCCGCTGCGCGGGACCAGGAACGAGAATTCCCGCCTCCCGCTGATCGCGGCGAAGATTGCGGCACAGAAAGGCGTCACGATTGAAGAGGTGGCTTCCGTCACCACGGCCAGTGCAAGAAGACTGTTCGGCATATGAGCACATCTACCATGACAGGCAGGCCTTCCATCCTGCTGATCTACACCGGAGGGACCATCGGAATGAAGGTCGATCCCTCCGACCAGACACTTAAACCCTTCGATTTCAGCCAGATAGCGGAAGAAGTTCCGGAACTGAAGAAATTCGCCGGCAAGACCGACAGCATCACATTCGACCCACTGATCGACTCCTCCGACGTGGAACCGTCCTTCTGGCAGAAACTCGCCCAGACGATCCAGGACAATTACGATGCATATGACGGATTCGTCATCCTCCACGGCACGGACACGATGTCCTATTCCGCTTCGGTCCTGAGTTTCATGGTCCGGGGACTCACCAAGCCGGTCATATTCACCGGGAGCCAGCTCCCCGTAGGCATTCCCAGGACTGACGGCAAGGAGAACCTGGTTTCAGCGGTTGAGATCGCGGCTGCGAAGGATGCCTCCGGACATGCCCTCGTGCCCGAAGTCTGCATCTACTTCAACGAGAAACTTATGAGGGGCAACCGCACGACCAAGGTTAATTCCGAAGGTTTTTCCGCATTCCGTTCCCCGAATTACCCTCCCCTGGCAGAAGCCGGGATCAACATCAGGTACAACAGTCCGCTTGTGCTCCGCCCGGAGTCCTGGGACAAGGCCCCGTCCTGGAACACAGGACTCGACACCAGGGTGTCCATACTTAAGGTTCA
>CADCQP010000022.1 GCA_902803535.1 uncultured Bacteroidia bacterium
AGCCAGTTGAAGTCCGTGGGCTTCTTGGACTGGGAGAGCGAGTAGCTGTCCTTGATGGTCACGACCCCGTTCTTCAGGGTGACATTCCTGAGCATGCTGTTGACGCACGCCTCTGCGGGATAGGTCCCGGCAAAGTCCACGGAGAAGGTCATGGTCTTCGGGTTGAACGTGGACTGCTTGCTCTGGTACTGGCGTCCTTCTTTTTCGGCTACACCGTTGATCAGGGGAACATTGTGGTAGTTCGACTGCATGGTCCAGATCTCATAGCGCTGCGAGCTGAAAGTCTTGGTGATGTAAGTGCCGACTCCTGCATCGATGAGGAACGGGATGGCCTTGTAGTAGAGCGAAACGGTGCCGATGTCATTGTGGTTGTGGCTCTGGGCATTGTGGCCGCCCTTGGAGGCTACGAAGAATCCGTCCTTCTCCCTCATGTAGCAGATCTGGGTCTCGGGATACCAGGTGTAGGGTTCCACTACAAGTTCCGGAGTCTCTCCCTTGAGTTCATCCTTGACAAGGAGCGAGTAGAACATCCTGATAATGAACCGGTCCCTTGGAACGGTGATTTCTTTACCGTCAAGGACATATGCTGCATAACGCTTCATCAGCGGACTGTTCACACCTTTTCCGTAATTGTAGAGTACGAGAGGATTACCGCCTCCGCGCGCACCGGCATCTGAGAAGTTTACGACCCAGCCGTTGCCGATGACGGAACTCGAGATGTATTCGCCCATCCTCTTGATCATCGGGTTGTCAAGTGCATTCACTTTGCCGCCGGTGATCCAGTTCAGGAACATCAGGTATTCGAAGTTCTTGGCAGGACCCTGGTACCAGTAGGAGGGTCCCTCGTCGCAGCAGCCGTCGCCTTCGATGTTGTTGAGGTACTTGTCAACCGATTCCATCGACATGTAGGCGGCCTTGGCAAAGCGGTCTATGTCCTTTTCGCAGAGAGCGAACACCTCGAGGCAGTTTACGCTGCACCACGGAGTCCAGTTGTTCAGGTGGTCTTTTCCGGGGACAAATTCATCCCCCTTCCACCAGAAATGGGTCTGCGTGAGGTAGGGGGTCATGATACGCTTGTCCAGCTCCTCGTAGAGGCGGCGGCTGATTTCCGGTTCGATCTTGTCGAACTCGTCGTGGAAAAAGTAATAGACCCATGCCATGACCGAGCCGACATCACCGGCTACCAGGTCGATGGCATTGTCATATGACTGGGGGAAATAATGTTTGCTCTTCTGTATGTAAAGATGGTGCGAGAGAACCCAGGAAGTGGCTTCGCACATGTTGAATGTGCCGTTAATCAGCTGGTCCATGTACTTGCCCTGTCCTGTCGCCAGTTCCGCGAAGAAGAGATCGACGATCTTCATGACGTTGGAATTCATGTTCGCTCCGGCCTCTCCCTGCGAGCCTCCGCGGTCATGCGTGAGATAATCTGTTGCGGTGATCACCCTCCACTTGTAGTCCAGGGCCTCCTCTCCTCTGGCGATAAACTCATCCTTCCATTCACCTAGAACTTTATCCCAGCCGGCCCTGTCGCCGTATGCCGGGAAGGGGACCCACTTCTGGTCCGGGATGAGGAGTGTTTTCAGTTTGGCTTCGTCGGCCTGGCTGCGGAGCATGTTGCGCTCCACATATGCAGACATCGTCCCTGTGGTGAGAAGGAACACGGCCATGAATGAGAGCAGTATTTTTTTCATGTTGATTATTGGTTATAGGTTTATCATATGGATTTATCTAACGGTGAAAGTGCGCTTCCCGGAGCCGAATTCACCGACATATGCATGTGAAGAGCCTTTAGGAGCGGTGACGGAGATCACTTCGCCGTCGCATTCCACTGTGTAATTGCCGCTTCCGGGGACGGGAAGCCATACCTCCGTGGTCATGTTGGCCGGAGTCTCAAGGGTCATCCTGTAGCCGTCGGTGGAATCTATTTCCAAGGAGACCGGTCCCTTTATGGTCGGAAGGATCATTTCGGCATGCTTCAGGCCGGCGGTCTGGGGCTTGACAATTGCCTTGGCGAATCCGGGTTCGAGAGGCGTGACACCCATCATCTTGAAGGGGATGATGTTGCCCGGAACGGCTCCCGCGATATGGTTCCAGTCCTGATTAGGCTTGAACGAGTCATCCCATGCCTCGATGGAAATGGTGGAACCGATGCGGATGGTGTTGTACCAGCTCCTGAGATCCTTGCTGGTCAGAAGCTTCATCCCGTAGTCCTGCAGTCCGGAGTCATATATGGCATCCATCAGGACCTGGGCCCCAAAGATGCTGCAACGCAGCCCCCTGGACTCGATGAACCTGGCCACTCCAGGGAAATACTTCGGCTCGACAAGTCCGCAGTAAACCGGGAACATGTTTGCATGGAGGGAAGCGTGGTCGGTGCCGATCCCGTCAACATAGACTCCGCGTTTCCTGTTGAAGAGGGTCTTGTTGAAAAGCTTCCTGAAGGCTGCGGCATCGGTGGCGTATTTTTCCGCTTCATCCTCTTTCCCGAGGACCCTGGCCATCTTTCCCAGAAGAACCATGTCCTTGTAATACAAGGCGTTGACCACTGTGATGCAGTCCGTGTAAACGTACCCGTCATCTTCTCCGCCTTCACCCTCCTTGAGACCCAGCTGGCCTGAGTGGGGCCAGTCCACGATGTCCCTGATGGGCTCCTTGCGGCCTATCGAGGCGAGGAATTCCGGGCTCTGGCCAAGTTTGGTGGAGATGAATCCGTTCTTCTGCCGAAGGGCGTCCAGGCCGTGGGCTTTCAGGCGGGTGTAATATTTTTCCAGCATTCCCTTGTCTCCTGAGTACAGATAGTCATTCCATGCCAAGACCACGTCGTAGAGGATCCATTCCGTGGGCCATGTCGGGAAGTCGAAAAGGGCATCCAAAGTGCGTCTCATCAGGGAGTACTCGCTGTCGCTCCCATAGTGGCACAGCTGGGCGATGAGGGCATCGTATTCATATGGGATCCTTTCCCTGTCTCCATCGACGAATACCCCCAGGAAAGAGGTGGCCTTTACGGAATGGTGGAAAAGGTCCCAGAGCTGGTTCAGAGTCTCGTCGCTGCAGCTGAAGCGTGCCGCGCCGTCGTCAAAGGGATAATGCGCGGAAAGTCTTGTCACCTCGTCTTTTGCGAGCGGACGGTCATATCCTTCAACCTCGCACCAGCGGAACGGAGTCACTTCCCCGATGTAATCCGGCATAAGTATGGCCGACGGGAAGCGGTCCGCGACGTGGGTGTTGCGCTTGTCCGGCCTGATCTGGATTTCATACGTGTGCCTTCCCTTGACGAGCGGCACGACGTAGCGGCTGTAGCGTACTGATGACACTGATTTCGGAGGCTTCTGCCAGACTCTTCCGTCGGAACCCATCCTTTCTCCGAGATGGACGATTACAGTGTCCTGGTCGCAGTCCGAGAAGAGGGTCAGTTCGACACGCCCGAAAGTAGTCCTGCCGAAATCCACCTGCTGGATTCCGCCT
>CADCQP010000023.1 GCA_902803535.1 uncultured Bacteroidia bacterium
CCTCCCTCGCAGTGCGGAAGGGACTCGAACCCTCGACCTCCGGCGTGACAGGCCGGCATTCTAACCAGCTGAACTACCGCACTAAGTTTGCTTCATTGCTGAATGCGAATGCAAATATAAGCATATTTTTTTTGCCTGCAAACTTTTTTGCGGGAAAAATGAGTAACTTTGAACTCTTATCCGAATGATATGCCTGAAGAGGGAAAAATCATCATAAAGGGAGCGAAGGTTAACAACCTGAAAAACATTTCGCTCAGCATTCCGAGGGGGAAGCTTGTCGTCATCACCGGGATTTCCGGTTCAGGCAAATCTTCGCTTGCCTTCGACACCCTGTTCGCAGAAGGACAGAGGCGTTTCGCAGAGAGCCTTTCATCATATGCCAGGCAGTTCCTCGGCCGGATGAGCAAGCCGGATGTGGAACTGATCGAAGGTATTCCGCCGGCCATAGCCATCGAGCAGAAAGTCAATGTCCGCAATCCAAGGTCCACCGTGGCTACGACCACTGAGATATATGACTATCTCAAGCTGATCTTCGCCCGCATCGGGCGGACCTATTCTCCGGTGAGCGGGCAGGAGGTGAAATGCCACAGTGAGACCGATGTCATGTCATCCATAGTCAGGGGTGGCTGCCGTCTTCTCTACATCCTTGCCGACCTTGGCTGGGACGAGAGGGATGACAAGGTAGAACTGATGCTCTCTCTCAAGGAGTCCGGTTATTCGCGTCTGATGGGCGAAGAAGGTCCCTTGAAGATCGAGGAGGTGATGCAGAAGGCGGAAAGTTCTGATTATCCGCGCGGTCTGACCCTTTTAGTGGACCGTGTGAAGCTGCCGGTTTTCAAAGGCGGCCTTCCGTATGATGACAGCGGGGACCCGCTTCCGCAGACTGAGTGGGAGGATCTCCAGATGAGATTGCTGTCTTCCATAGACAATGCTTTCACCATGGGGAACGGAACGCTGTATCTCCGCAAGGAGGATGGCGTCGAGAAGTTCAGCAACCGTTACGAGCTTGACGGGATCACTTTCCGGAAACCGGATGAATACCTCTTCAGTTTCAATTCCCCTCTCGGGGCATGTCCTGTGTGCGGTGGCCTCGGGAAGATAATCGGCGTAAGCGAAGACCTTGTCATACCGGACAAGATGAAGAGCATCTACGATGGTGCAATCGCGTGCTGGAGAGGGGAGAAGATGGGTTGGTTCAAGGATCATGCTGTAAGGGTCGGAGAACGTTACGGGATCAGGGTGTTCGAGCCCTATTGCAAGCTTACCGCCAAGGAGAAAGACACTCTGTGGAATGCACACAGCGTAGAGGGGGATGAAGATTCACTGGTCGGAATAAACGAGTTCTTCAGCTGGGTTGAGGCCAACCGGTACAAGATCCAGTACAAGTACATGCTCAACCGCTTTTCAGGCAGGACGACCTGCAGTTCATGCCATGGAACAAGACTCAGGAATGAAGCCCTGTATGTCAAGGTAGGCGGGAAAGACATAGCGGAACTGATGGCCATGAACGTTGAGCAGCTGACGGATTTCTTTTCTCGCCTTGAACTTTCGGACTACGAACGCAACATCGCCGGAAAGGCGATTGAGGAGATAACTTTCCGCCTTTCCCTCATAAGCGATGTCGGGCTCAGCTACCTTACCCTGGACCGTGCATGCAACACCCTCTCCGGGGGAGAGAGCCAGAGGGTCAACCTTGTGACCGCCCTCGGCAGCTCCCTGGTCGGTTCCATGTACATCCTTGACGAACCCTCGATCGGACTTCATCCCCGTGATACCGACAGGCTCATAGGGGTGCTGAGGAGGCTCCGCGACCTGGGCAACACCGTCATAGTAGTAGAGCATGACGAAGAAATGATGAGGGCGGCCGACGTACTTGTCGACATGGGCCCCCTGGCTGGGAAAGAAGGCGGAGAGATAGTGTGGATGGGTACTCCCGGAGCCAAGGTCACGGGAAAAGTCATGGACAGGTCGCTGACGCTCCGGTACCTTTCAGGAATGATCGGCCGCTATGTAAGGGAAAAACGCGGATGGAACTATTCCATTACAGTCAAGGGGGCCAGTGAGCACAACCTCAAGGATATCGATGTCAAGTTCCCCCTTGGGACCCTGACAGTCGTTACCGGCGTGAGCGGGTCGGGCAAGTCGTCCCTCGTGGGCGACATACTCTATCCTGCCCTTCACAGGCGTATCAATGAGACCGGGGCCCTGCCCGGCCTGTTCCGCGGCCTGGACGGTAACCTGGACCGCATCACCCGGGTGGAATATGTCGACCAGAATCCGATAGGGAAAAGTTCCAGGTCCAACGCCGTTACTTACCTGAAAGTTTACGACGACATCAGGAAACTCCTTTCCATGCAGAAGTTCGCCAAGATCAACGGTTTCACTCCTCAGTTCTTTTCTTTCAACCAGGATGGCGGACGTTGTCCTGAGTGCCAGGGAGAAGGAGTGGTCAAGATCGGGATGCAGTTCCTGGCCGACGTCACGATGGTCTGTGAAGCCTGCGGCGGAAAGCGTTTCAAACCGGACATCCTTGAAGTCAGGTACAACGGAAAGAATATAGATGACATCCTGAACATGAGCGTGGAGGATGCCATAGGATTTTTCGGCTCCCAGAAAGACGAGTTGGCGGTGAAGATTGCAAGGAGGCTTCAGCCCCTCGTGGATGTAGGCCTTTCCTACATAAAACTGGGGCAGAGCAGCAGTACGCTGTCCGGAGGGGAGAGCCAGCGCATCAAGCTGGCATGGTTCCTTTCGATGAACCTGGATGCCGACAGGAATTCCAGGGAGCGTATCATGTTCCTTTTTGACGAACCGACTACCGGCCTGCATTTCTATGATGTAGAGAAGCTCCTGAAGTCTTTCGACGCCCTTCTTGCCGCCGGTCACAGCATAGTGGTCGTTGAGCATAACCTGGATGTCATCGCTTCGGCTGACTGGGTCATCGACCTCGGTCCGGATGCCGGGGATGAAGGTGGCAGGGTTGTGTTCAGCGGCACTCCGGAGGACCTTGCTGCCCACGGATCAGGCTTTACTGCGGAGTATCTGAGGAAGTCTTTGTCCGTTACTCAACCTGGATCCAGCACGCAACTGCGTCATTGACAGGCGCACCAGCCTCGAAGTACAGGATCCCGCTTCCGCGGCTCTTTAGATGGAGGGTGACTCCGTGCCCGTCTTCATCGATTTCATAATCGTATATTCCTCTCTCCCTGTCGAATTCAAGTTCCTCGAGGCCTATGTCGAAAGGCGCCAGAGGGGGAACCACTTCCGCCCACACATGCACATCCTCCCCGACTTTCCGCTCCACGTAGGATGCCGGATGGATGGTGATCGAACCTGATGTGTAGGCAGTCAATCCGCTTTTGTCAACCCTCCAGCTGTCATCCGTCATCAGTCCGTCTCCTTCCGGTTTCACTGTGAAGTGATACTCACAATTCCTCTCCACGTCGTGGTTCCCCTTGCTGTCGCCAAGGAAAAACCTGTATATAAGACTCTTGCCGGCCCCCGTGTACTGTTTGGCCGACTGGTATTCCAGTTCCATTTCGATGTACGAGCCTAAACCGCCGCTGTCTTCTCCCTGGAGGTTTTCCATGGAGTAGAGGCTTACTTCGCGGCTCAGTCCTCCGTCTGCGCCTTTGTTAAGGTTGTCCGCTGCGGCAAGGCTTTTCATATAGCCTTTGCTGAATTTCTGGGATTCATTCATGATCCTGCTCGGACCGAAGGCCAGGGCGGAATTCGGGCAGTTCCCGACAGTCAGGGAAGCGACGTTCATCTTTACCCCCTCGTTCAGGGCAGAACGGTCCATACGGATTGAAATCTTCGCCATCATCCTGTAGAGAGGGACCGTTACCGGTGCCTGATTGCTGCAGGAGAATCCTTCCAGCCTCCCGCTCATCGGGATCCCCCTTGAGAATTCATCAGGATATGCCATGTGTTTCCGGTAGGACATCAGGTCCTTCCAGGTGTTGATCCCCGTCAGGCTGAAACCGGTATTCGCTACTGCGAAGATGCTGTACCTGCAGTCATTGATCAGGCTTATGTTGCAGGAAGGCAGTCCGTTTTCCCTCCTGATGTCCTTCCCCTGGAAGAACCTTTTTTCAAGAAGGACCGAGTCCTCACCGAAAAGGAAGAGGTTGAGGTCTTCTATCCTGTCCTCGTCCGGGTCTGCGGATTTAGTGGTCACCGAAGAGGCCGTGAGGGGCCTTAGGGTGAACGGCACTGTTATGCTCTCTTTCTGGGCCCACGGCTGCGGTTCGCATATGAATTTGACCGTGGTGCCCGCCACCGGAGTGTCGGGGTCGGTCGAGCCTGCGCGTGTTATGGTCAGGTCAATTGCATATGTGAGGCCGCTGGACAGCCCGTGCTTCCCGGACGCGTAGCCGAAATCTTCCTGATTGATGTTCAGCGGGTAATAGTACTTCCTGCCATTGATCCTTCCCTCGATGACGAGTCTGGTGAAAGGCTGGCCAAGGCTTTCTTCTTCTATCTCATTGGGGTAACAGTAAAGGCTGAGCGAAGGCCTCTGGACGGAGACCCCTATGTCAGGGAGCAGGCCCTGGAGCATCGACGGCGATGAAAGTGACTCTATGTCAGCCTCCCTGAGGCCCCCGTTGTTGAGGATGTCACTTGGAACCGTCATCTCAGGAGGAAGCAGCCGGCACATTCCGTTGACATTGGTGAGATAGGCTTTGACATCCGTGAGAGAGGCACCCTGATAGGGCTTCCCGTTGAAGTCGCAGCTGATGGTCCTCAGAAGGACCCTTGCCATCAGGGGAGCGAGCCTTGCTGATACGGGAGTCCCGGCATTTATCCTCATGCTGGCGCTCATCAGCGGCTTCTGCGGGTCTTCGTCCCTGAGTTGGCTGACACATGAAGAGAGGGAAGCATATGAACTCACTGAATTCCATTCAAAAGCCCCGTGTGGTACATTCGCTATCATGGTCAGGATTTTCCGTCCGCTGCGCGAGCCTCCCTGGACCTTTGCAGGTGCTCCTTCTATCCTCTGCCAGGAGTCCAGGCGCCCAAGGCTGTCGTCATTGAAGAAAAAGATGTCCAGGGATTCAATCATAGTATCCTCAGCCCCTTTGAGGCTTATCGGAGTAGTAGTCTGTGGAAGCTGCGGAAGAGTGCCGTTGTCTGTCTTGTCGTCACACGCGTCGAGGAGGGGAATGAGGGTGAAGAATAGCAAGCAGTAAAAATAGATCGGCCAGAACGGCCTGGCTGGCGAACGCCGGGTGAAGATATTAGGAATGAACCCCTCCTCAACGCCGTGACTTTTGTGGTTTGTATTAAGGAATAGTTTCCCCATGGCATTGTTTTGTTGTCGGATGCAAATCTAACATATGCCCAGGGCGGCACAATGAAAAAAAAGAATCGTAAGCCGTAATGCTTACGATTCTTCATAAAAACCTACACAACTTGGTGTAAGGCTACTTTTTTTATTGGATCTCGATCTTCTTGTGCTTGTCTTCCGGTTTGACTATGGTAAGTTTCGGAAGGTTCACCTTAAGGATCCCGTTCTCGACCTTAGCTCCGATCTTCTCACGGTCCACATCGTCAGGAAGGATCAGTGTCTGCTGGAATTTCTCAAATGAGAACTCGCGGCGGATGTAGTGCCCGTTCTTCTTTTCTTCATTCTCCCTCTTTTTGTCGAGGTTGATGACGAGGTCTCCGTTTTCGTCGAGGCTGACCTTGAAGTCATCCTTTGTCATTCCTGGAGCCGCGACTTCGACGTCATAGCTCTTTTCGTTTTCTAAAACATTGACAGCAGGGGTGGTTGAGTGTGAACGCTCGATCCAGTTGTTGTCAAAGAAGTCATTGAATACATCGGGAATCCAATTGTCATGAAAACGTCTTGCTGGTAACATAGTATTAATCTCCTATCTTTTAAATGGTCTTTTTATCTGCCCTCATCTGCGGGCAACCGGATGAACGGCAATTTGCGGTCCACACCTGATTTTGACAGCTTTATTTGCAAAAGGGCGACAAAATGTCAGGAAAGTGCGCCATTTTGGCGTATATTTATGTCAAAAAGTCAGATTGGCTTTTGTGCGGAAATGCTGAAAAAAATGTGTATATTTGTATAGTCAAAAACTGATGCCCATGAGCAAGCCTCATTTTGCCGGAGTGTTCAAGAGCCTGCTTTACAGTACTTCCGCGCTTTTCCCTACACCTCTTTACCTGAAGATGCTTTTCCGTATAATGATGGGAGAGAGGCTGGACCTGGAGAATCCCAGGACTATCAATGAGAAGATACAGTGGTTGAAGATCCATGACCGCAATGCGGCCTACACATCCCTCGTGGACAAGGTCACGGCCAAAGACCATGTGTTGGAAGTCACAGGGGACGAGTCCCTCATCATAAAGACTCTCGGCGTGTGGAAGCACTTCAGGGACATCGATTTCGATTCTCTCCCGGATTCATTCGTGCTCAAGGCCAACAACTCCGGTGGAAGCAAAGGGATTGCCATATGCGGGGATAAATCTTCATTCAATCGTGCTGCAGCTGGCCGCAAGCTTGAGAGGGCGTTGAAGAGGAATCTGTTCTGGCGTTACAGGGAATGGCCCTACAAGGACATATCCCCTGCGATCCTGGCGGAAGAATACATCGGGAAGGCTGACTCCGATTTCAGCGAGGTCAAGCTCGTATGTCTCAACGGTAAGGTTAAATATGCGTTCATATGCCTTGGCCGGCACAGCGGAAAGGGCACGACCTACGATTTCTATGACCGCGACTGGAACCTGCTTCCATTTACCCAGGTAAAGGAACACAACAGCGGTAAGCCTGTCCCCAGGCCTGTCCATTTCGACCGGATGATAGAGGTCGCAGAGCAGCTTTCTTCCGGGATGCGCCTGCTTAGGGTAGATTTCTATGACACTCCCCAGCGCCTCATGTTCGGAGAGATGACTTTCTATGACGGCAGCGGATTCGAACTCTATCATCCAGGGGAGTGGGATGGGATCATCGGCTCTTGGCTTGATCTGGGCACATAGTAAGACAAAGTGTAGTTAGGTTATGGAAATCAAAAAAATACGTATATTTGTAAAACGTAATAATTAAACTGAACTACCATGAGCCTGATCCATTTTGCGGGATTGTGCAAAAGTGTGCTTTACAGTACTGCAGCCTTGATTCCGACCCTGTTTTACCTGAAGATGCTTTTCCGTGTCATGATGGGGGAGAAGCTGGATCTCAGGCATCCCAAGACATATTATGAGAAGATACAGTGGCTGAAGATCCATGACCGTAAGGGACTTTATACTTCCCTCGTGGACAAGGTCACCGCCAAGTCATATGTCGCCAAAATGACTGGTGACGAGTCCCTGGTCATAAAGACCCTCGGTGTGTGGAAACATTTCGATGACATAGACTTCGATACACTCCCGGACTCATTCGTCCTGAAAGCCAACAATTCCGGGGGAAACAGGGGAGTAGTCATTTGTGAGGACAAGTCCTCTTTTGACCGGGTTTCGGCCCGCCGCAAGCTTGAAAGGGCGCTGCACAGGAACCTGTACTGGCGCTACAGGGAATGGCCCTACAAGAACATCCCGCCTGCAATCCTTGCCGAAGAGTACATAGGGAAGGTGGATGTTGACTTCAATGAGGTCAAACTCGTGTGTTTCAACGGTAAGATGAATTTTGCCGTAGTCTGCCTTGACAGGCAGAGCGACAAGGGTACCACATATGATTTTTACGACCGCGACTGGAACTTGCTTCCATTCACTTACGGGAAGAAGGAACATAACAGCGGCACTCTCGTCCCCAGGCCGGCGCATTTCGACCGGATGATAGAAATTGCCGAGAAGCTGTCTGCAGGGGTCCATCTGATGAGGGTGGATTTCTACGATAACCCCCAGCAGCTGCGTTTCGGCGAGATGACTTTCTACGACGGGAGTGGCTTCAAATTGTTCCATCCCGGGGTATGGGACGGAATCATAGGCTCTTGGCTGGATATTGAGGAGCATGATAAAAAAAACGCCAAGGGCATTATTGCTTAACATTGAATGACAGAAACACCTAAATTTGAGATAGATGCCGTTATCTCCTGGGTTGATGGGGATGATCCGGAACACAGGGCCAAGAGGCGGCTGTATGGCGACAAATCAGTCCTTGGGGACGATGAGATAGGAGGCGAGATCCGCTACAAGAGTATCGGGGAAATCCGTTATTGCGTGGCATCGCTCTACCGTTTCGCGCCGTGGCTGAGAAAGATATTCATCATAACGGACAATCAGGACCCATGCCTTGGGGATTTCATCTCAAAGGCATTCCCGGATTCGTCCATTTCCCTGGAAATAGTTGACCACTCGGTGATTTTCCGTGGACACGAAGATGTCCTCCCGGTTTTTGACGCCAGGTCGATCGAGACTGTGATGTGGAGGATCCCCGGCCTGAGCGAGCACTTCCTATACCTGAATGACGACTTTACCGTCATTGCCCCGATCAGTCCCGAAGATTTCTTCGTGGGGGACAAGGTCGTGGCATACGGCCGGTGGTTCAGCGTCAAGTTCTCCAAGCTGCTCAGGAAACTTAAGCCGCGTGCCCATGGCCATGTAAAGGCCAGTTTCAGGGATTCGATGGTCAAGGCGGCAGATGCTGTAGGGGAGAAGCACTTCTTCCTGAGGCTGAACCACACCCCCCACGCGATGAAGGTAAGTACATATGCTTCTTTCTTCGGCTCCAGGCCGGACGTCTTCCGGAAGAACCTTTCTTTCCGTTTCAGGGACAAGGAACAGTTCAATCCGGCCGAGCTCGCATTCCTGCTGGAGAAACAGGCGGGCAGGCTTATACGGCGCCCTGTAAAGGGCAACCTGCTTTATCTCAAGCCTCACGGGGAAGCCTATATGAAACGGCACATCAAGCGTTTCACCGGTTCTACAAAGGAGAAGTTCTGCTGCGCAAATTCCCTCCCGTATGCTTCGCCGGAAGACCAGCGAGCCGTACTTGACTGGCTCGAGAGCCGCATAGGAGTCAAAATCGACCTGTAATGGATGTCTTGATTACATATGTTGACGGGAATGATCCCGTATGGCAGGAACAATACGAATCCTGTTTCCATTGCAAGCCGCTGGCCAAGCGTTACCGTGACTGGGGGACTCTGAAGTACCTTCTCAGGGGCATCGAGACTTGCATGCCTTTCATCAACAGGGTTTTCCTGGTAGTGTCTTCACAGAGCCAGGTCCCTTCCTGGGTCAACAGGGATAATGTCAGCATAGTGCTTCACTCAGACATAATGCCGGCAGAGTGTCTTCCGACGTTCAACAGTACATCCATAGAGATGTTCCTGCACCGTGCACCGGGTCTCGGGGAAGAGTTCATATATTTCAATGACGACATGTTCCCCGTTTCCAAGTGTTCACCTGAGGACTTCTTCGTTGACGGGCACCCGGCCATAGGCTTTTCCAAATGCCTGATTTCCGGGGGGATGTACCGCAAGCAGGTCCGCAACTCCGACCTTCTGGCAAGGCGGGCACTGGGAATGGACGGAGGCCTTGTGTATGTCCGTCCACAGCACATATGCTCTCCGATGCTGAGGAGCGAAAGCGAAGCATGCTTCGAGGCTGTGAGTGACGAAATCATGTCACGCATCACTCCTACGAGGACTCCTTTTAACGTGAACCAGTACCTTTTCCTGGATTATCTCTATTATCAGGGGAAGGCCTTGCATCGGAAGATATCCAACCGTCACCTTTCATATGCCGTGCATTCCATCTCGAAGATATGCGACAACATCCTGCATCCTTCCACCAAACTTGTCTGCATCAACGACGTGAAGCTTGCCGACGGGCTGTATGAAAAATATAAGGCCCTGGTCACCAGGGCCTTCTCTGAGAGATTTCCGATAAGATCCCGTTTCGAGATCTGATCTTCCATTAACCGAAGTTGTCGAAGTGGAGGTTGGTCTCGAGGTTCACTCCGAGAGAGTCCAACAGGTTCTCCACGGTCTTTACGAGCATTGGGGGACCGCACATGAAGTACTGGATGTCCTCAGGTGCTTCGTGTGTGTTCAAGTAGAGCTGGCCCATGCAGGGTGCCACGAATCCGGCTGTGTACTTGACTCCGGCAGCATCCGCGGCGGGATCCGGACGGTCAAGGGTAAGATAGAACTTGAAGTTCGGGAATTCTTTCTCGATAGCCCAGTAGTCCTCCAGATAGAATGCTTCGGAGAGGCTGCGGGCTCCGTAGAAGAAGCTGACCTTGCGGCTGGTCTTCTCATTGCGGAACAGGTGCATGATGTGGCTGCGCAGGGGAGCCATTCCGGCACCGCCTCCAACGAAGATGTACTCGGTCTCGGCCGGCTCGTCCTTGGGCAGGAGGAAGTCTCCATAAGGACCGGCTATGTTCACCTTGTCGCCCGGATGGCGGGTGTAGATATATGACGAGGCGATTCCAGGATTGACCGGGAGGAGCTTGTTGCTGCCCTTGGGTGCAGTCATGTCGAACGGAGGAGTAGCGATACGCACGTTGAGCTTGATAATGTTGCCCTCTCCGGGATAAGTAGCCATGGAGTAGGCGCGGATCGTGTCCTCAGGATTGACGCACTTGAGATCGAAGAAATTGTACCTTTCCCATGTAGGCCTGTACTCGGGATCGACGTCGATGTCCTTGTAATCGAATGTGCCTTTCGGGATGTCGATCTGGATGTACTGTCCGGACTTGAAATTGAAGTGTGCCCCGTCAGGTACCTTGACAGTGAATTCCTTGATGAAGGAAGCCACATTGTGGTTGCTGACAACCTCGCACTCCATCTTCTGCACGTCGAGAGCGGACTCGTCTACCTGGATCTTGAGGTCTGACTTGACCTTGACCTGGCATCCGAGGCGCCAGTTGTCCTTGATCTGCCTGCGGGAGAAATGTCCCATTTCGGTCGGGAGGATATCTCCTCCGCCTTCAAGCACCTGGACCTTGCACTGACCGCAGTTTCCCTTTCCGCCGCATGCGGAGGGCAGGAATACTTTCTGGTCGGCCAGGGTGTGGAGAAGGTCATTGCCCTGAGCTACTTCCAGCACCTTCTTACCGTCATTCAGGTCGATCTTGACAGTTCCGGAGGGGGTGACCTTAGCTTTTACGAAAAGGAGCAGCGTGACCAGGATGAGGGTCACCAGGAATATCATCAACGCTGCTGCAAGAATGATTTTAGTCATATCCTATCCTCCCTCCTTAAAGTGAAATTCCCATGAAGGTCATGAAGGCCATAGCCATCAGGCCGACGGTGATGAAAGCTATACCGATTCCGCGAAGTGGCTTCGGTACGTTGGAGTACTGGAGCTTCTCCCTTATGGCCGCAAGGACCACTATGGCGAGGAACCAGCCGATTCCGGAACCGAGGGCGTACACGGCAGCTTCACCGCAGTTTGCGAACTCCTTGTTCTGCATGAACAGGGAGGCTCCCATGATGGAGCAGTTGACTGCGATGAGCGGGAGGAAGATACCGAGGGCCGAATACAGGCTCGGGGCATATCTCTCCACCACCATTTCCACTATCTGGACCACGGCGGCGATGACCGCGATGAATACGATGAAACTCAGGAAGCTCAGGTCAACCCCGAAGATACCATCCTCGGCAAGCACGAACTTGTTGAGGAGATAGTTGATCGGGAGCGTGACGAGAAGCACGAAGATGACGGCAACACCAAGGCCGGCGGCAGTCTTCACGTTCTTGCTTACTGCCAGGTACGAACACATACCCAGGAAGTAGGCGAAGATCATGTTGTCTACGAAGATAGACTTGACGAATAAGCTTATATAATCCATATTCTGATGCCTC
>CADCQP010000024.1 GCA_902803535.1 uncultured Bacteroidia bacterium
CATTGAAGATGACTCGCGGACAAAGGCCTACTGGCCCAGGCTGCATAGTTTTGCCGTTGGATTGAAAGGAGCTCCCGACTTGGCGAAAGCACGGGTTGTCGCAGAACATATCGGCACCGTGCACCATGAGATCAACTATACCATACAGGAAGGGCTGGATGCCCTCCGGGATGTAATATATTTCATTGAAACATATGATATTACCACAGTCCGAGCCTCCACACCCATGTACTTGCTGGCCAGGGTTATCAAATCAATGGGCATCAAGATGGTGCTCTCAGGGGAGGGCGCAGATGAAATCTTCGGAGGTTATCTTTATTTCCACAAGGCCCCTAGTGTACGCGCCTTCCACGAAGAAACAGTCCGCAAGCTCTCAAAGCTTCATCTTTACGACTGTCTCCGTGCCAACAAAAGTCTGTCTGCATGGGGCGTAGAAGGCCGTGTCCCGTTCCTTGACAAAGAGTTCCTGGATGTGGCAATGCGCACTAATCCCTCAGCTAAGATGTGCCCGGGGAAAACAATGGAAAAAAAGATCCTGCGAGAAGCATTTGCAGACATGCTTCCCGAAGAGATTGCCTGGAGACAGAAAGAACAGTTCAGCGACGGGGTCGGCTATTCTTGGATTGATACCCTGAAGCAGATTACGGCGGAGGCTGTCTCTGATGAACAGATGGAACATGCTGCTGAGCGTTTCCCAATCAACCCGCCACAGAATAAGGAGGAGTACTATTACCGTAGCATCTTTAGTTCTCACTTCCCTTCCGACAGCGCGGCGCGCAGTGTCCCAAGTGAAGCAAGTGTTGCGTGTTCAACTGCCGTCGCCCTGGAATGGGATGAGGCTTTCAAAAATATGAATGATCCGAGCGGCAGGGCTGTTGCCGGGGTACATCAATGTACACTCTAATCATTGTACCCCGGAAGTACGGGAGGCACGTATCCGAGGTCTATGTTGGTGATCCCGTCGGGAGATACTTTCAGCAGGATCGATTCCATAGGCTTGAATTCCAGGGTGACACCTTCACTTTTCCCGTGATGGTTCACCGTGACCTGCCTTACGCTGCCCTCATCCTTGAAAGCGCAACCGTATTCCATCGGGTAGGTCACGATATCGGTGTAGGGGTTGGCCAGGAAGATGTAGAGGTCGTCTCCATCCTCACGGCACCAGAAGTCCGGGATGTTGTCACCTTCTATGAGTCTCTTGGTGGAAATAGTTGATGGCTCGGCTGATACTGAAGGCTGGGCATAGAGTTCGTCCAGGAGCTTCCCGTAGTTCCCGTGCTTGACTTTCCCTGGTTCCGAGGGCCTTCTGGCCATGCAGACCGGCAGGCCGCTGCGGGCGAGGGAAAGGATGCTTTCCAGTGAGGACTGATCCATGTACTCCACATCCACGTAAAGGGCGCGGAAGACTTCATCCCCGCAGTAAAGGGCTCCGTCTCTGTACTGGGCCGACTCGAGGAAATGGCCGTTGACCCAGAGTGGATTCATTCCCTTGAAGGCTTCAGGGGTTTCGACGTAGCGCATTTCATATTCTCCGAGCGCCCATGCCATCTTGCTGGTGACTTCTTCCGGGTAAGCCCCTCCCATCCACGCATCCTCCGTCGGGATGTAAACCGCGAGGTCACTGTAGGTGCGGCCCTTCCGCATGTAACCGGAGACGTCTGTCATGTAGCGGTTGAAGCTGGTGAGGGCATCTCCCGTGAGGTTGTCTTCGTCGCTGGTGCTGACCTGGCAGGTGGTGTAGAACCAATGGTCCTTGTTGCCTATGCCGTTGTACGGGAATCCGTGCCATATGATCTGGTTGGTACCGTTGGCAAAGAGGGCGTCGCAGACCAGTTTAAGATCGGCGATCTGCTCCTCTCCCTGGTGGGGGCTGTGTCCGTATCCGTCCTTGTACCTGAGGCCGGTCCAACCGTACATGCACGTGAATGTCTCGGAAGTGACGGCCTGTTTGCCGCCGAGGGCAGCCGCGGAGGCGACTATCCGGCTGAAGCACGGTTCGTAGAGGATGGCTTCGGTTTCCGGGATGTCGACGAGGGTGAAGGCAGTCAGGAGGTCTGTGGGCGCTCCGCCGCACTGGGCCCTGGAGAAGGCTCCTTCCCTGCGGGCGTTTTCGGCGAACGGGCCGTAGAACTCACGCAAGACATAGCCAGACATGGTCTTCATGTAGTCGTAGCGGACGTCAGAGTTCTCTTCGTCGTAGAGGGTCCTCGCTTCCATGAACGGCTCTATGGCATATCCGTGTTCCTTCTGGAATGTTTCTCCGAAGCCCTTGGTCCACAGGTATTCGGTCTCGACTTCCCAGGAGTCGACGAAAAGGCCTGAAGGAGAGCCTGCATATGCCTTGCGCAGGCCTTTGTTCATCTTTTCGGCATATCTGTAGAATGCCTCCTTGTCGAGGTGGTTGAGGATCCTGGCCTCTTTCGGATGGTCCCATGTGTAGGGCCTGCGGGCTACTTCCACTGTGTCGAACCAGGTCCTGGTGCCGTCTCCTGCGGGCAGGTCCACGTCGCTGAATGGCCAGAGTGTCCCATATGTGAAATCGCATCCGAGTCCGAGGGAGTCAGCGACTTTCTTGGCATATATGACTGGTTCGCTCCACTGCTCTGAAAGGAAGTCGGGGTGCGGAGTGTCCTTGGCGAGGAGCATGGGATAGACCCATGCGATCTCTACTCCGCCGAATTCGTGGTCGCGAAGCCATATGAGCTGGTCCCTGACTTCGGATTTGTCGATCTCGGAGGAGAACCACCACCAGCGGGTATAGGGCTTGTGGTTGCCGTAAAGGACCGGGTCGGTGTCAGTCTGGGTGGCCCGGCTGCAGGAAAGGATGGACAGGAGGGCGGCGAGGATGCTGATGGTGATGAGGAGGTGTCTTGATTTCATTGGGTGGAGGTTTAGCAGTGGTTACTGATACAAAGATAGCAAAAGTTGGGATTCCGCTGCACGGCGTGCGTGAAGCGATCCAAGTCTCCCCCTTTTGAGGGGACTTGGCGCGGATAAATCGTTTTTTTGGCCCAGGTCCCCCTATTTTTTGGAGACCTGGGCCGCTTGCGCTATCCCGTTCCGCTCGCCGCGGGGCCCTGCAAAGAAGGAATCAGTGGCACCTAGGCCACAAGTGGGGGGATTTCCCTTCCTCTCCTAAGGGATTCCGCTGCGCGGCCTGCGGCCGCTTGCGCTATCCCTGCCCGCCTGCGGCGGGCTTGCAAAAAGGCATCAAAAAACTGCGTTCAAGCACGCTTGACGCAGTTTTTTGCTACCTTTTTGCGGAGAGGAAGGGATTCGAACCCTTGATACGGTTACCCGTATGCAGGTTTAGCAAACCTGTGGTTTCAGCCACTCACCCACCTCTCCGGATGTGGTTCTGAAATCAGATAGGACTGCAAATATAAGAAGA
>CADCQP010000025.1 GCA_902803535.1 uncultured Bacteroidia bacterium
CGATGTCGGCCAGCCCACCTACACCCGCCAGACATTCTCATCTGAGAGGTACAACATCTTCGCGATGCAGTCCGGATGGCACAATGCTCCGGTTATCAACGGTTTCGAGCAGAAAGAAGGAAAGCAGTACAAGGCTTCCGACATCTCTTTCAGCAGCAAAGGCTCGGCTTCGACCCTTTCGATGGACCTCAAGGGTGCATATCTTCCCGATGCTTCATGCAATTCCTGGAAGAGGAGCATCAATGTCAGCGAAGGGAAGAAGGGCAGTGTAATGACCATTACCGACACCTATTCGCTTTCCAAGAGGCTCGGTGCCGATGAGGAGCACTTCATTACCGCAGGTGATGTCTTCATCCCGGGAGATGTGTTCGACGGACAGACAATAGCAGAAGGAATGGTACTGATCCATGACGGGAACACCGTCCTTCAGATAGCGTATCCGAAGACCCTCTCTGTAATGGTGGAAGAGAAACCTTTGGATGACAGGAACATTACCACTGTCTGGGGCGACCAGATCAGCAGGATAATGCTCAAGTCATCTGCTAATGCTCCGCTGAAGGGCAGCTACAAGATCACCATCACGCAGAGGTAGGATTCAGAAGGAGTATTCAATTGTGGCCAGCAGATTGAATCCCGGCATCGGGTAGCCCTGGACCACTTCGTACTTCTCATTCATAAGGTTCCGCAGTGCGAGCCTGAGGGTAAGTTCCCCTGGCCGTCCTGCGGAACCTTTTTCCTTGAAAGTCCTGGAGATCCATGCATCCAGGGTCTGGAAGGGGGCTGTCCTGTAATCCGGGATGTTCGCTGAAGAACTCCACCGGGTTGAACTGGCTACATAGTTGAGGCTGAGGTCCCAGTCCTTCCAGCCGACTGTTCCCGTGGCCGACCCGCTGTGCATCGGGATGTAAGGGATCTGGCCTTTCCATGTGACGCTTCCCGGAGTGGAGAAGTCTCTGGAGCGCTGGAAACTGTAACGCATGGTAAGTGACGCCTTGAGGGCATCCTGGGCCTTCTTGTCCCAGTTAAGGCTCCATTTCAGGTCCATCCCCTGGACATGTACCCGCCCTATGTTGTACATCGTCCAGCGGAATTGGTTCGCTGTCGGGACGGCTATGATCTTGTCCGTAACCATGTTATAGTAGAAATCAGCCTTGAATTCAGATTCCAGTCCCCGGACTGGTTCGAAACCATTCCGGAATCCCAAGTCGTATTGCATTGCATTCTCAGGCTTGAGCGAGGAATTGCCGACGAAGGTGTAGTAGAGGTCATTGAAGGAAGGCATCCTGAAGGAGCGGCGGATGAAACCGTTGAAAGTCAGGTGTTTCAGCCTTGAGGGGAGCCATATCGCCGAAATCGACGGGGTAAAGGCGGAGCGGTCCTTCTCCACGGACGGGAAACCGGCAGGTCCTTCCGCTCCGAGCCTGTCCAGGGCCAGTTGTACAGGGATCTTCGCCTCTATATGCAAATCTTTGAAATAAAATGAGTTGTCGCTGAGCAGGAAAATGCTGTGCCTCCTGGGAAAGACGAAACTGCCGATGTTGGAATCCAGATAGGAAAACTCGTAATCCGCCGCGATTGTGCCTTTCCACCACTGGACCGGTGTAAGCACCTGGGTGATTGATGCATATGCTGTGTGGAGCGAGTAGCGGTTGTCTACGGGCATGGCTGCAGGATCCTCATATGGATTCGTGCGGTAATTGGTGAATGCATATGAGTACCTGGCCTTGGCGCCTATGACGGAGGCCTGGCTGAAGCGGTGCTCTCCGCTCCATTGCACGAACATGTCCCTGTCTCTCTGCCGGTCCTTGGAAGATATCGAGGCCGTGGCACGTCTTACCACCGGGCCGGGCAGTCCTCGCTCTGAATCGTAGAAATGGGCCAGGGCGCGCCAGGAATCCTTTTCTGAGGTGCCGGACAGTCTCCATGATGCGCGGAAACTCTGCAGGTCGCTGTTCTCCCTGACCATTGTAGTGTCATACCCGGGTCCTGAGTCGTGGAAGCGGTAGCGTCCGTTTGTACGGATCCATTCAGCTGAAAGACGGCTTGTTACATTACCTGACCTGTGACTCCAAGCCATTGAAGGAGAAATGGTTCCGAATGATCCGGCTCTCAATCGGACAGACCAGGAATCGTTCCTCCCTGGGTGGAAACGGGGCTCGCCGCTCATGAGCAGCAGGTTGTTCCCGCCAATCTCTTCCCTGGCTCCAGGCAAGATGCCCGGCGGGGCGCCTTCACCATACGATAGGGTGGCAGCAGAGAACTCATCGGCTCCGAACCGTCCCAGGTCAACCTGCATGTTCTGCGCGTTGGCGACCTGGATGCCGTCTATGAAAACCCCGGTGAATTCGCTTCCAAGGCTGCGGACATTCACTGTCTTGAGACCTCCTACACCTCCGTAATCCTTTACCTGCAGTCCGCCGAAAGTCCTGATGGCATCTGACAGGTCAGTGGCTTTGCGCAGTTCCTCCTGGCCTATCCTGTCTCCTGCATATGCTGATGCGGGGGAGCGCAGTCCCCTTACAGATGACTCCTTCAGGACACCGCCGGAAACGGTGGTGTCCTGTGGTGAGGGATCCATGAGGGATGCCGCGAGGACCAGGTACAGGAAAGAGTGCAGCATCAATCAGCCTGCCCTGTAAAGACTGTCCACTATGCGTGCTGTGTCCAGGCTGCGCTGGTGGGTGTTGACCGTGGATTCAATGCGGCCGGATTCGATCAGGTCGAAGAACTCTTTTACTTCCGGGTACATGAAATCCGGCGTCGGGGTGCTGAGGTCTTCCCACTCATCGGTTCCCTTGCGCAGGCCTGCGTCACCCACTCCGCTGCGCAGCCGGATCCTCGGGCTGATCATTGTGGAGGTCTTGGCTATCTCAATGGTCCCGTCCTCTCCAAGGATCTGAGTCCCCCATGCCCCGTCACAGGCCTTCGACCAAGTGACCGTGGCCAGCATTCCGGGATAGGAAACAACCATTGATCCCTGCACGTCAATTGCCTGCGAGGGGTCGGCACTGTCTCCTGGGGTCATCATCATCGGAGTTACGCTGACGTGCTCCAGCATCTTCTCCATAGTGTATTCCCCTTCCCAGGGAACGCCGAAAAGGTGAACCATGGGGGCGATGCAATAGACTCCCAGGTCACGGAGGGATCCTCCATGCATCGCAGGGTTGAAGACATTGGCGACCGGTCCTCCGCTGAGGAATGCTGCGAACCTGGATGAATACTGGCAGAAAGAAGAATTGTAGCACCTGACTCTTCCGATGCGTCCCAGAGCCTCCTTCACATTTCTGAAATTCGGCAGGAGCGTGGTCTTCATCGCCTCCATCAGGGCAACCCCGTTCCTGCGGGACGCCTCAATCATGGAAACAGCCTCGGAAGGGGAGGGAGCCATGGGTTTCTCACATATGACATGTTTCCCGTGGTCCATCATCATTATGGCATGTGCCGGGTGGCATGCATTGGGAGAAGCAATGTAAACTGCGTCAATGTCAGGACTTTCCGCCAGTTCATCTAGCGAAGTGAAAGTCCTGCCGGCCCCGTATTTCGCGGCGAATGCCGTGGCCGTTTCCTGTTTGCGGGAATAGACCGCGGCGTAGTCGAACCTCGCGTCCATCCGGGCTCCCTTGACGAAGGAGTCAACGATGAAGTTAGTGCCTATGGTGGCTGTCCTGATTTTCATGTCCTGTGTGTTAAAGTCAGTCTTTGCACCAGCGCTGGAGCCAGTCGAAATACTCCCTGTGCCAGAACAGTGCGTTCTGCGGCTGGAGGATCCAGTGGCACTCTTCCGGGAAAACTATCAGTTTGGAAGGTACTCCCATCATCTGTGCCGAATTGAATGCAGCCATTCCCTGGTCGTAGGGGATCCTGAAGTCCATCATGCCGTGGATGCAGAGGATAGGGGTGTGCCAGGATGTGATCCTGTCCATCGGGGAGTTGGAGTAGTGCCTCACTGCCTTTGCGGCCGTGCTCCATGGGGCCCCTGCCTGCTGCAGGCCTCCGAAAGTGACTCCGTCTCCTTCAGGACCGGTCTTCCCGGGCTCATATGCGTACTCCGTGAGTCCTCCGTTGTCCCAGTTCGGGAACCACATCTCCTCGGTTTCTGACCACATATACTTCTCGTCGAAAATGCCGGCGTGCGCGATGAAGCAGTCATAGAGGTCGCCGTGGATACCGGCAAGGTAGTAAACGGAATATCCGCCATATGAGGCACCGCATGCCGCCAGTTTGCCCACATAAGGCTCGGCTTTTATGTTGCGCCCGGCGGTGAGGTAGTCCTGCATGTTGAGGCCGGGATAGTCACCTGAGATTTCCTCGCACCAGGGCTGTCCGAAGGAAGTTGTGCCCCTGCGGTTGGGCATGGTCACAATGTAACCCTGGGATGCCATCAGGCGGTAGTTCCAACGGTATGACCAGCCCTGGTCAAGCGCTCCCTGAGGCCCTCCGAGCAGGATTTCTATAGCCGGATAGATCTTGGACGGATCGAACTTCGGAGGATAGAGGATCCAGGTCAGCATCCTTTCCCCGTCAACGGTCTTGGTCCAGCGGGCTTCCATGGTGACCGGATCCAGCTGGTCCAGGATGTGGTCATTCTCGTGTGTGATCCTGGTGAGGGTGGCTCCGCTGATGACAGGGCACTCGGCATAGAGGTACTTGTCCTTGACGATTTCTTCCCCGTTCACGGGATCCAGGAAAAGTCCGTCGGTGTGTGCTGTCATGCTGGCTTCACCGGTCCCGCATTTGACTGCTACCAGTTCGTTGGGGAATTCCAGGCTGCAGTAGCTGGTAAGGAGAGTGCCGTCCTCAAGCACCGCGAAGGGGGAATTGAAGTTGTACCAGAGATTCTCGTCGGTCAGGCGCACAATATCGCCTTTGAATCCCCTGGCGAGGAAGATGCCCTGGATGCCTTCAGCGGAGGAATTGAAATAGATTGACTTGGAATCAGCTGACCATACGGGACCTGCTGCATTGTACTTGAAATTGGCAGTAAGGTCCATGACTTCTTCAAAGGAGACGCTTCCGTCAGAGAGGGGCAGCACCTTGGCGACCATCAGGCGGGTCTTGTCAGCCTCGTAGCCGTCCCTTTCCATCCGTATCCAGGCCAGGCGGGTCCCGTCAGGGCTCCAGAGGGGTTCGGTGTCGTAGCCGCCGCCGACCGGAATGCATGTCGTCTTGCCGCTTTGGGTGTCCCAGATGTAAATGTCAGTATTGGTTGAGAAGGCATATTCCTTCCCCGCGAGTTTCTTGCAGGAGTAGGCGATGAACCTCCCGTCAGGACTCCAGGAGCACTGCTCCAGTCCGCTGAAGGGCTCGATCGGGAGCTCATACTTCCCGGCATCCTCCCCGAGGATATTGACCGAGCCTTCCTGTGTGAAGGCTGTCTGGCCGAGTTCCGCCACATATGTCTGCGGAATCGTCTCCACCCAGTGGTCCCAGTGGCGGTACATCAGGTCTTCCGTGACATATGCCTTGGCCTTGTCGAGGGCGGGGTCCGTGTCGGCAGGACCGGTGAGTTTAGGGTTGGGAACGGTGCCGCTCCACATTACGCGGCTTTCATCCGGGGAAAGGCTGAACTCGCCTATGCCCTCCTTGACATTGCTCAGGCAGCGGCTCCTACCGAGCGTCCCATCCTTGAACGGGGCCTTGTAGAGCTGTCCTCCCTTCAGGTAAAAGATGTGCTTGCCGTCGCGGGACCACCTGGCATTTGAAATGCTCTTGCCTTCGGAGGTGAGCTGGACTTTCCCGCTTCCGTCCACATTGCATATGTATAGGTTGCGGACGCTCCTGTTGTCCTCCAGCGAGGTGTAGCTGACTCCATAGAGGATCTTTGTCCCGTCAGGGGAGAGCTGCGGATCGGAGAGCCTCCCGAGGGAGAGCAATGCCTCAGGGGTGAAATGCCCGTCGCTGATGGTGATTTCGGACGGACCTACATAGCTGCCCTGCGCGGGCTGCTTGTCAGACTTGCATCCCATTGCCATCATAGCTGCTGCTGTCATCAGAAGAATTGATTTTTTCATATGTATCCATGTTTTCGTTGTTGTTTCCATTCATGGCGCATCCCTTTTCCAAGAATGCGAGCATTTTTTTGCGGACCGCCTCCGGCGACAGTATCCTTATCCTTCCTGCAAAACTGCATAGCTGCATGTAAAGGTCCGGAGTGGGAATCACCTTAATGCGGAATATGTGCCTTTCGGGGTCGGTCTCACGCTGGGAGCGGTGGAGCGGAAGGTCCCTGAGGTAGCCTGAATCGATCCCGTCAGCCTGGAAGCGGATGGTCACCGGAACCTGGTCGGAGGAAGGGATGTATATGCCGAAACTGTTCTCGAACAGCTGGTCTACATCGAATCCCTTCGGAAGCCGGAAACTCTTGTGGGTCAGGACCGCGCGTCTGATCCTGTCCAGGCTGTAAACCCTGAGAGAGTCCTGCTCTTCGCTGTAGCCCACAAGATACCACCGTTTGGCGTATTCCTTGACTGCATATGGATGCACGTGCCTGGTGCTGGTGCGGTCCTGGGTGTATTTCCCGTATTCTATTTCGAGTGTCGATGATTTCAGCATGGCGTCCATCACGGCAGGAAGGTACTTGTGCCCGGACGGGATGTCCTCGACGGAGACCCTGCCGCTGAGCCTTTCCTTACCAAGAGAGAGCATGTTGCTGACGGTAAAAGTGTTGACCAGCCACCTCTGGGAAGAGTCCATGTCTATGGCATCGCCTGCGAACGGCAGGTAGTACCGGTTGTTCGAGCGGTCGCACATGATCCCGATGCCGAAGAGGTCTTCAATTGCCTTCCTGTGGTTTACGAAAGAGCTTCTGGCAAGGGGGGCTCCGAAACTGTCCTCCCACTTGTCCTGGAGCTCCGCGAGTGTCAAGCCCCGTTCCCCGGCGTCCGTGAATGTCTGGATAAGCCAGACGTATTTCTGGATGAGTGCGGCTACCACTGGTCAGGAGATTTTGCTGAAATTCTTCATGTCGTATTTTCCGCCCTGCAGGACCTGGACAAGGATAGAGTTCTCGCTGCCTGATAGGGAAGGGTCTCGGTCCAGGATGCTGGATGCATAGTCCCTGGCCTGGGAAAGGATCGTCCCGTCGTGGGCGAGGGAAGCGATCTTGAGCTCAATCGGAAGTCCGCTCTGCTGAGTCCCTTCCAGGTCTCCCGGCCCCCTCATCTTCATGTCTTCCTCCGCCAGCTCGAACCCGTTTTCAGTAGAACACATCAGGTCGAGCCTCTTGCTGGATTCGGCGGAGACTTTCTGCCCCTTCATCAGTATGCAGAATGATTTCTCAGCCCCCCTTCCTACACGTCCACGGAGCTGGTGGAGGGTCGAAAGCCCAAAACGCTCGGCGTTCTCTATCACCATGACAGATGCGTTCGGGACATCTACCCCGACTTCCACCACTGTGGTGGACACCATTATGTCAGCCCTCCCGGATGCGAATGCGTCCATGTTGAAGGCCTTTTCTTCAGAGGTCTGCTTCCCATGCACTATGGCGACCTTGTACGGTGGGAACGGGAAGTGGTCGACTATATACTGCCAGCCTTTCTCCAGGTTCTGGTAATCCACTTTCTCGCTTTCGAAAATCAGTGGGTACACCACGAAGACCTGCCTGCCGGCTTCGATCTGCTTTTTCATGAACCGGTAAAGTTCCGGGCGGCGGTTCTGGGCGATCTGGAGGGTCTCGACCGGCTTCCTCCCGGGAGGCATTTCATCTATTACCGACACGTCAAGGTCTCCGTAGAGGGTCATCGCGAGGGTGCGCGGAATGGGGGTGGCGGTCATTACGAGCACATGCGGCAGGGTCTGTCCCGGCGACTTGGCCCAGAGGCGGGACCTCTGCTCCACGCCGAACCGGTGCTGTTCGTCAATGACTGCAAGCCCGAGCCTGTGGAAATTCACGCTGTCTTCGATAAGTGCGTGCGTGCCTATGCATATGCCTATCGATCCGTCTTCCAGACCGGCAAGGATGGAATTCCTCTCTTTCGCGGAGGTGCTTCCGGTCAGCAGGGCGCACTTGCATCCGGTGGGTTCCAGATAGCGGCTGATATTCTTGTAATGCTGCTGTGCAAGGACTTCCGTAGGGGCCATTATGCAGGACTGCCAGCCGTTCCCGATGGCAATCAGGGAGCAGAGTACGGCGACCATGGTTTTGCCTGAGCCTACGTCTCCCTGGAGCAGGCGGTTCATCTGGCGCCCGCTGGCCATGTCGGCCCTGATTTCTTTTATGACCCTTTTCTGGGCCCCGGTGAGTTCATATGGGAGGGCGTTGTAGCACTTGTGGAAGGCTTCCCCGACATGCGGCATCACTATCCCGTTCTCCGAGCGGCTGCGGACGTACTTCTGCCGGAGCAGTGCGAGTTGCAGGTAGAAGAGTTCCTCGAACTTCAGCCTGTACCTGGCCTTGGCGAGGGCCTGGGCATCGGAGGGGAAGTGGATGTTCCTCAGGGCATATTTCAGCGGCACCAGCCCTTTCTCTTTCATTATGTACTCAGGAAGCGTCTCTGTTATGCTGTCCATGCAGGTGTTCAGGGCAGCGCTCACCATCCTCAGCATCACCTTCCCGGTGACCCCTGCATTCTTGAGCTTCTCAGTGGAGGTGTAAACCCCTGTCATCGTCAGGTCGGAGGTCCCGGTTCCGGGTGCAGGCGGAGTGTCTATCTCGGGGTGGACGATGTTCAGCCTGTTGCCGTAGGCGGTGGGTTTCCCGAAGAAGAGGAATGTCTGTCCGGGGCGGAGTTTCTCATATGTGTATTTTATGCCCCGGAAGAACACCAGTTCCATCGAACCGCTCTGGTCGCTTACCCAGACGCTGAGCCTCGTGGCCCGTCCGGGCTTGTCCGGGGTGACCTGGACTCCGCCTTTGGCGATCAGGTCAGAGCGAAGCACCGTGCCCAGGATCTGGACATATGCCATGTCAGGCAGAACGGAAGCGATTGGCTGGATGGTACTTCTGTCAATGTATCGGAAGGGGTAGAAATGGATCAGGTCACCGAATGTCCCGAGTCCGAGTTCGGAACGCAACAGTTGTGCCCTCCTTGGCCCGACCCCTGGCAGATACTGTATGTCCGATGTCAGAGTGCCCTGCATTCTTTTTTGTCTGCATTGAATACAAAGATACTAAAAAATAGTCGTAACTTTGCTATGTGGAAAAGTTGATAATCAATAACGACATACTGTTCTCAAAGGTTGTTGAACTCCTGAAGGAAGACAAGACGGTGACCATTCCCGTCAAGGGGGTGAGCATGCTCCCGTTCATAAAGGGAGAACGGGACAGCGTTGAACTGGAGTCCCTGTGCGGGGCCGGTGCCGCCCGTCCCGTATCAAGGGGGGACATCGTGCTTTTTCGTTACAGGGGGCGGTACATACTCCACAGGGTGCTGGACCCGGGAGGAGAGGAACTGGTTATCCGCGGGGACGGAGTACCGGAGGGGTGTGAGTATCCTTCACGGGAGGAGGTCTTCGGGCGTGTCAGGCGGATTTTCAAGAAAGGGATACGGCCTGTGGA
The DNA here is from genome assembly GCA_902803535.1 of uncultured Bacteroidia bacterium. GTDB lineage: Bacteria > Bacteroidota > Bacteroidia > Bacteroidales > UBA932 > Cryptobacteroides. The sequence continues at coordinate 9,497 of CADCQP010000025.1, forward strand.
CCCCCGGGGAAAGGGTATGATGGCCGCATGGCGCATATGGGAGGCTATCCGTCCCTTCCGCCGTTACATCCTGGCTCTTTACAGGCGCCTTGTCTGGCCCGGCTTTTGCCGCAAACAGCAGTAATATCATTTTATTTTGCCATATTTACATCATGAAGATCAAAGAAGGTTTCGTCCTGCGTACCATATGCGGACAGAATGTCATCTCCGGGGAAGGCCTCGACCAGGTCAATTTCAGCAAGCTTATCAGCCTGAATGACACTGCGACATTCCTCTGGAAGGTCGCACAGGATGGTGATTTCACCGAAGAAGACCTGGTCTCACGCCTGCTTGAAGAATATGAGGTAGAGCAGGAAGTAGCCGCCAAGGATGTCCATGCGATGATTTCCCAGTGGCGTGAACTCGGCCTTGTTGAAGACTGACAGGTATTTTAAAGGCCGTGGGTGCGATCCGTAAATATGCCGCCTGGCTCTGGAAGAATTCCGCAGGCGTGCGCGGTGCCCTGGCAGCTAATGTGCTGCTTGGGATTGCACACGTGGCCCTGAACCTCTATTTCATCTTCATCTGCAAGAGGATAGTCGATGTCGCGACCGGGGACTATGCGACCGGCCAGCGGGGAAAGACCCTCCTTGCCTGGGCGATCGTGATGGCTGTCGTCATCCTGGTCCGCCTGGTCGTGGGAGCCATGAACACCAGGCTGGAGGCCCTCACGTCCTCGAAGATGAATTTCCTCATCCGCAAGAGGGTCTATTCCATGCTCCTCCTCTCGCAGTGGCAGGGACGCGAGAAATTCCACTCAGGCGACACCCTCAACCGCATGATGACGGACGTGGACACTGTCACACGGATCATATGCTCTGATTCCCCGGCGCTGATAACCACTCTTTTCCAGCTTGTCGCCGCCTTCTTCTTCCTGTGCACCATGGACTGGCGCCTGGCCTCGGTGATAGTGCTGATCACCCCTGTATTCCTGGGGCTCAGCAAGGTTTTCGCCCGCAGGATGAGGACCCTGACGAAGGATATCCGCGAGAGCGAAAGCAAGGTGCAGAGCCACATCCAGGAAAGCATCCAGCACAAGACCCTGATACAGTCGCTCCAGAAGAACGACCTGATGGAAGGGCAGTTGGACGACATCCAGGCCGTTGAATACGGGCAGGTCATGAAGCGCGCCAATTTCAACGTGGTCGCCCGCCTGATCGTCGGCGCTACGTTCAGCTTCGGTTACATGGCCGCTTTCCTCTGGGGTGCGACCGGCATTTTCAGGGGGACGATCACATTCGGCGTGATGACCGCCTTCCTCCAGCTCGTGGGGCAGATCCAGAATCCCACCATGCGCCTGACCAGGCAGATCCCCTCATTCATCTACGCTACTTCCTCCATTGACAGGATCATGGAACTGTCCGATGCCCCGATGGAAGAGAGGGGTGAAGACATCATGCTCTCCGGAGTCGGGGGAGTCTCCATCTCCGGGATGACCTTCCGCTATCCTGATGGTGAAGGGAATGTGCTAGAGGATATTACATATGATTTTCCGCCCCATTCGCGCACTGCGGTGGTAGGTGAGACCGGAGTGGGGAAGAGCACGATGATAAAGCTCATGCTTTCGCTCCTGCGTCCCACAAGCGGAAGCATATCCATATACGATGGAGACTCTTCTGTAGAAGTGTCCCCGATGACCAGGGCCAATTTCGCATATGTTCCCCAGGGCAACACCCTCTTCAGCGGGACGATCCGGGAGAATCTCCTCCTGGGGAATCCGGATGCTACGGAAGAAATGCTGTGGAATGTCCTCGGCACTGCCGCGGCTGATTTCGTAAAGGATCTTCCCGGAGGGCTCGATGCTTCCTGCGGAGAACACGGCACAGGCCTGTCGGAGGGCCAGGCCCAGAGGATAGCCATCGCCAGGGGGCTCCTTCGTCCCGGAAGCATACTTCTCCTGGACGAATTCTCATCTTCCCTGGATCCAGAGACCGAGGCCCTGCTCATGCGCAGGCTTATGTCTGTCTCGGACAACAAGACCCTGATCTTCATCACTCACCGTGAGAAGATCGCAGAGTATTGTGACAGGGTCCTTTCCCTGAAGGGAAACCGTCAGGC
>CADCQP010000026.1 GCA_902803535.1 uncultured Bacteroidia bacterium
AAGAGGAGCACGGTTCCTGTTGGTGGCATCGTCCCTTCCGATTACGGTGAGTTCGCCCAGGCGGACCGCCTCGTCCCTGAGCAGGCGTATTCCCGCCAGGTCATAGAATTCCGCAGCAAGCGGCTCACGCGCATAATACTCATGGTTTCCAAGACATGCCAGGACGGGAGCTTTAAGGCGACGCAGTTCAGAAGCATAGTCCCACTTTAACAGAGGGCGGACGCTGATGTCGATGAGATCCCCAGCAAGAAGCACATAATCAGGTCTTTCCGCATTGATCATATCCACCCAGCGCCTCAGTTCAGAACGGCGGTTGTGGTACCCGAGGTGAAGGTCGCTGGCCAGCACGATCCGCACCGGAGACGAAATCCCGGATGACTCTATCGTCATCTCCTCCCTGTACTTGTGATGATAATGGAAGCCCCCATAAGCCAGCAGCAGCGAGACGGTTCCGAAGACGATGGCAGAACCGGCGGCAGAATCCTTCAGAAGCGATCCGTCCACCAGATGGAGGATCCTCCCGGCGTCAAGCAACAGGAATGCCATCAAGGCGTAAAGGAAGAAGATGAGGACGGAGTTGCCATATTCATATGCAACCGCTGCCCCGACGACGGGAAGCTTCTCAAGTCCCCCGCCGAAACCTGCGAATACGATTACGGTACCGAGCAGGTATAGGACAGCGAAAACCGTCTTCCAGAAATTGGACAGCGGCAGGATCTGCCATATCCTCCAGCAGACATACAGATCAGCGGCCAGGAAGCCCAACATCACTGTAAGCATTCCGGCCGCTTTCATAGTCATCACACACTGTCAGGACCCCCGTTAGAGGATGATCCCGAAACTGAAATTGGTAAACTGAGGTCCCTTCTCCTCCTTGATCAGCGGAGTCGGGCTGTATTTGACGTAGAAGCCGCTGCGTCCGTTGGTGAACGTAAGCATAAGCCTCAGGTCGCATGTTATCGGGTTTAGCAGACCGGTTTCCCTGGTCTTGTCTTTCTGCTTGTCCCCGTCAATCTTGTACTTTGTCTTGATGCGGCTGGCGAATGGCACACCGAGGATGGGGGTGAACACCAACCCTATCCCGTTCCCGACATCATACCGGAAACCGGCACCGACATTGAAGCTGAAGGCGCTGAAGGCTGAGAATTTAGGTTTGGCCATTTCAGGATATGGCGCGAATCCGAGTACCCCGTCATTTACCATGAACTGCTCGTCGCCCTTGATCCGGAAAGCCTTTTCGCCAAGACCGAGGGTCGTCTGGAAATGCAGGTTCTGCCCGAGATCGTATTCAAAGGAAAAAAAATCCATGGTAAACTCGAGGCCATGGGACCTCTTCATCTGCTCAGGGCCATTGATGGCATAAACAATACCGAAGCCGACATCATTGACCAGGAACAGGCGGGACCTTTCTGAGGAATAGATTGCCTGGTCATCGACGTAGTTCCCGGCGAATGCCGCAGATGACACTGCAAGGAAAGCAAAAGCTAATAACAGGATTCTTTTCATATGCTCATTTATCATTTTATAATTCGAAAAATAGCAATTCTGCTACACACATCCAAATAATCGGGAATGATATTTGCGGCATAAAATGACCGTCAGATTGAAAAATTAAGTATAGTGATGAATTTCGGAGGTATCGCACTCGGCGCGGCAGTATTCCTGATAATAGGGATATGTCACCCGGTCGTAATCAAGATGGAATACTATTGGGGAAAGCGCAGCTGGTGGATACTGCTTGTCGTCGGGCTGGCGTTCTCAATCGCGTCCCTGTTCATGTCAAACACACTGTCAGCCTCAGTGTCAGGCGCTGCCGCATTCTCATGCTTCTGGGGAATCCATGAACTCCTTGCACAAGAAATGAGGGTCCTCCGCGGCTGGTTCCCTGAGAACCCGGCAAGGCATGACTATTATGAGAGGCGCCGGAAAGAACTTGGCCCACATCTGGGTAAATATCCTTCACATGAAAACCTGAGGGGGAGGATTAAGAAATAATCCTCCCCCTGAATCATCATAACAGGATTCAAGCGGTCTTCTTTGAGAAACACTGCCCAGCAAGGTAGCAGACAGCCGCCACCGCCATGCCGTTGATTGCCGGGAAGCCCCAATGGACCAGGTTGGCTACGACAGCACCCAGGACGACTCCGGCTATTGCCCATGGATTGGCACCCTTGGATGAAGCGACACCGTCAAGGTAAGCTTTCCTGTGCATGAAATAACTGAGTATAAGGATAATGCCTACAGGTGGCAGGGTGCAGTTTAGCACATTCAGCCAGCCGCAGAAGTTCCAATAAAGCCAGACAGCTGCAAGAGTTCCGATCAGGCCCGAAACCAGGACCATTATCTTCTTGTCAACTCCGAAAATATTGGAGAGGCCGAGTCCTGCGGTATAGAGGGCATTGTCATTGGTTGTCCATATGTTGAGACCGAGGACAAGGACAGCGATATAGAAAAGGTTCAGGTTCAGCATTACCTCGAAGATGTCATTTCCGCCGGCATATATGCTGGAGACAGCACCGAAGAGGAACATGAGGCTGTTGCCGATGAAGAATGCGATGACAGTGGTCAGAAGGCCGACCTTGGCACTCTTGGCAAAACGCGTGAAATTGGGCGTAGCAGTACCGCCCGAGACAAAACTTCCTACGACAAGGCCTGCTCCGGCGATCACCCCGAGGTCCTTCGCGCCCCTGGAGAATTGCTCAACCAGGCCGGCGTCACCGCGGTCGATCGCCATTATCATTGCAACCGTACCGAGGATCGCAACGGCGGGGACAGCTATGTAACTGACTATAGTAAGGCTCTTTATCCCGAAATAGGCACTGGCAGTCATCAGGATGCCGGCTATCGCGACAAGCATATATCCCTGCCATGGCATATGGTCAGGAGTGACTTCAAGTCCCATTAATTCCTTGGCAACGGGGATTGCGAACATCGCAAGCCCGACACCGAACCAGCCGATCTGCGTAAAACTGATCATTGCGCTGGGAAGGTAACTGCCCTTCTGGCCGAAACTGCGTCTTGCAAGCATATCCAGGGACAAGCCGCTTTCGGCACCGATGTAACCGAGGGCGCCCGTATAGGCGGCAAGGATCAGTCCGCCGAGAACAAGAGCCCATATGAATCCCAACCAGTCAAGTCCGGCAGCGAGATTCTGTCCAACCCACATGCTCGCGGAGAAGAAAGTGAATCCGAGCATGATCATGAACATGCTCAAGGTGGATTTGCGGCCAGCGCGGTCTACCGGCCTGTCGATGTAATCTGCATCAGTCTTTGACATAGTGTTTTTTTATTTGGTTGAGTTTTTCTATCCGGCGAATTGCCAACGCTTTCAGATCAGGCGCCTTCAAAGACAGTTCATCACGCCAGAGCTGCTCCAGGCCGTCATCTGTAAGCTCATTATAATGAAGTATTTCCTTCCATTGCTCAAACGAAGGTTTCCCATCGTATCCAAGTTTCTCATGAAGCATCGCCTCTGCATCTATGACATCCGCCCTTTCCAGGATCCCCTCCCAGTACTCCATGACCTCCTCGAAATGAAGAGGGATTTCATAGCGGCGGGCACCTCCGTCATAAATGATGCATT